>NZ_JBFAAI010000005.1:286438-379681 GCF_040639655.1 Actinoplanes sp. NPDC023801
GCGGCCCCCCCGCCCCACCCCCCCCTCGCCCCCCCCCCCACCCCCATGCAGCCCCTCCAGCCCCCCCCCCCCCCCCCCCCCCCCCCCCCCCCCCCCCCCCCCCCCCCCCCCCCGGGGGGGGCCCCCCCCCCCCCCCCACGACGGTTCTTTTTGCGGATTCGGCGACGGGGCCGTCCGGGCGTCCGCCGGGCCGTTCCCCGAACTTCAACAAAACCGACTCACATCGTAGGCGACGTGCCGTTTAGTTCGGATAAATAAGGACAAAAACCTGCAGGCCACAGCGACAGGCGGTACGCTCCACCCCAATCTCCTTAACCGGTTAATGGGCCGATGTGTCGCAGCGATATCGTTACCGACTCGATCGCGCTGAAATCATTGCGCAACGTGCCGGTTACCTCTTGACTGTTGGTCAAGAGGCGCTTCGGACGGCGGTGTCGAGAGACGCCGGAAGCGCTATGACATAGGGAGCGGTATGTTCGTTCAACGTGGGAGTTCGCGATCGCGGATCGCACTCGCCGGTGCCCTCAGCGCAGGTCTGGTTCTCAGCCTGAGCGCCTGCGCGGACGACAAGGAGCCGAGCGCCGGCACTGCCCCGGCCTCGTCGCTTGCAGCTATCGACTGTGCGCCCTACACCGCGTTCGGTGATCTGAAGGGCAAGCAAGTCTCGATCTACACGGGCATCGTGACCCCGGAGGACACCCCGCAGAAGGAGTCCTACAAGCCTTTCGAGCAGTGCACCGGCATCACCATCAAGTACGAGGGTGACAAGTCCTTCGAGACCCAGGTGCTGATCCGCGCCGAGGCCGGCAACCCGCCGGACCTCGCGTACGTGCCGCAGCCCGGCCTGCTGCAGCGCCTCGTCGCCACCGGCAAGGCCGTCGAGGCCCCGGCCGAGGTCGCCGCGAACGTCGACAAGGACTTCGGCGTCGACTGGAAGGCGTACGGCACGGTCGACGGCAAGTTCTACGCCGCGCCGCTGGGTGCGAACGTGAAGTCGCTGGTCTGGTACTCCCCCAAGGAGTTCAAGGACAACGGCTACCAGGTCCCCCAGACGCTCGCCGAACTCAAGACCCTGAGCGACAAGATCGCCGCGACCGGCAAGAAGCCGTGGTGCGCGGGTATCGCGTCGGGTGAGGCGACCGGCTGGCCGCTCACCGACTGGATGGAGGACTTCTTCCTCCGGCTCAACGGCCCCGAGGCCTACGACAAGTGGATCAAGCACGAGATCCCCTTCAACGGCCCCGAGGCGACCAAGGCCCTCGACGGCGTCGGTGAGTACCTGAAGAACGACAAGTACGTCAACGGCGGCCTCGGCGACGTGAAGAGCATCGCCGGCACCGAGCAGAAGGACGGCGGCCTGCCGATCCTCGACGGTGACTGCTCGCTGCACCGCCAGGCGAGCTTCTACGCCGCCAACTTCGACAAGAGCACCAAGGTGGCCGAGGACGGCGACGTCTACGCCTTCTACCTGCCGGGTGAGAGCGCCGACAACAAGCCGGTCCTCGGCGGTGGCGAGTTCGTTCTCGCCTTCGCGGACCGTCCCGAGGTCAAGGCGTTCCAGACCTACCTGTCCAGCTCCACCTGGGCCAACAACAAGGCCAAGGTCTCGTCGGGTTGGGTCAGCGCCAACAAGCAGCTCAAGCTCGAGAACCTGGTGAACCCGATCGACCAGCTCTCCGCCAAGATCCTGCAGGACCCGAAGGCGACGTTCCGCTTCGACGCCTCCGACCTGATGCCCGCCGCCGTCGGCTCCAACGCCTTCTGGAAGCAGGGCACCAGCTGGATCACCGGTCAGGACACCAAGACCACCCTCGACAACATCGAGAACGCCTGGCCCAAGTGACCAGATAACTGCACCAGGGCCGGTCGGAATCTTCCTCCGACCGGCCCTGGCAGTCTGATCACTTTTGTTCTTCACTTAACCTCTCTCACCCCCTCCGATCTCACACCCCTCCGAACGTCTTGAGGAGGAACGGGCCGCGTGTTCACCACCGCCACCACCACATCGCAGAAGATCCTGCAGATGTTCGCGGCGATCCTTCTGTTCGTCGCCGTCATCGGCCTGATCCTCTACATCGCCAGCCGCTTCACCGGCAAACGCGATCGCGCCATCGCCGCGCTCTACCTCGCCCCGACCGTGCTGATGCTGAGCGTCGGGCTGCTCTACCCCGGTCTGCGGACCATCTACCAGTCGTTCTTCGACGCGTCGCTGAAGAACTTCATCGGGTTCGACAACTACACGGCCATCCTCACCGACGCCGAGCAGTTGACGGTCCTGCGGAACACCGCCTTCTGGGTGCTGGCCACCCCGTTCCTCGCCACCGCCATCGGCCTGGTCTACGCGATCCTGGTCGACAAGGCGCGGATGGAGTCGTTCGCCAAGGCGCTGATCTTCCTGCCCATGTCGATCTCGTTCGTCGCGGCCGGCGTCATCTGGAAGTTCATGTACGAGTACCGGCCCGACCAGGGGACGATCAAGCAGATCGGCCTGATCAACCAGATCATCGTCTGGCTGGGCGGGAAGCCGATCCAGCTGCTCATCGAGTCGCCGCTGAACACGTTCCTGCTGATCGCCGTGATGGTCTGGATCCAGGCCGGCTTCGCGATGACCGTGCTGTCGGCGGCCATCAAGGCGATCCCGGACGACATCATCGAGGCGGCCCGCCTCGACGGCGTCGGCCCGCTCGGCATGTTCCGGTTCGTGACCCTGCCGGCGATCCGCCCGGCGGTCGTGGTCGTCCTGACCACCATCGCCATCGGAACCCTCAAGGTCTTCGACATCGTCCAGACCATGACCGGTGGCCGATTCGAGACGAGCGTCATCGCGAACGAGTTCTACAGCCAGACGTTCCGCAGCGACAACCGCGGCTTCGGCGCGGCGCTGGCGGTGGTCCTGTTCATCCTCGTCATCCCGATCGTCGCGTACAACATCCGCCAGCTTCGCCGATCGGAGGCGTGATGACCACCGCAGCACCGCTCACCACCACGCCGGTGTCGAAGACCGAGGGCAAGAAGCTGTCCGCGGCGGCCACAGCGAAGAAGAAGCTCACCTCACCGTGGGCGTCGCTGGCCGCGGTCGTCATCGCCGTGCTCTGGACCATCCCGACGTTCGGCCTGCTGATCTCGTCGTTCCGCCCGGAGGACGCGATCAAGCGCACCGGCTGGTGGACGTTCTTCACCAACCCGCTGGTGACCTTCCAGAACTACGAGGCGGTCCTCGACCCGAACGAGGCCGGCGCGAACCTGCCGTCGTCGTTCGTCAACTCGCTGGTCATGACGATCCCGTCGGTGCTCATCCCGATCTGCCTGGCGTCGCTCGCGGCGTACGCGTTCGCCTGGATGAACTTCCCCGGCAAGAACATTCTGTTCATCGGGATCTTCGCGTTGCAGATCGTTCCGCTCCAGGTGACCCTTCTGCCGCTGCTCCAGCTGTTCGTCTCGTGGGACATCGACGGCACGTTCTGGACGGTGTGGTTGTCACACTCGACGTTCGCGCTGCCACTGGCGGTCTATCTGTTGCACAACTTCATCAAGGAAGTGCCGTCCAGCCTCATTGAGGCGGCCCGGATCGACGGTGCGGGCCACGTGTCGATCTTCTTCCGGGTGCTGCTGCCGCTGCTCACCCCGGCACTGGCGGCGTTCGGCATCTTCCAGTTCCTGTGGGTGTGGAACGACCTGCTGGTCTCGCTGACGTTCGCCGGGGCCCCGGAGATCTCACCGCTGACCGTGCAGCTGTCCAACCTCAGCGGCACGCGGGGCACCGCCTGGTACCTGCTGTCCGCCGGTGCGTTCATCTCGATCCTCGTGCCGGTCACGGTGTTCCTGCTGCTCCAGCGCTACTTCGTCCGCGGCCTGCTCGCGGGCAGCGTCAAGGGCTGACCCACCGGTTGCACCGGCGAAAGGCCGCATCCTCCGCGGAGGGTGCGGCCTTTCCCGCGCTCCGGGCCGCGATCTTCCGGTGGACCCCTCAGCCGGTACGTCCGGACGAGCGCGGTTCCCCCGGCGGGCGCGGCTCCCCCAGCGGGCGCGGCTCCCCCGACGAGCGCTGCCTTTGCGGCGGGCGCAGCGATCGGCAGGCGATCACGCAGCTCGCCGCCAGCAGAACGACCGGCAGCAGGTAGACCGCGCCGACGGCCACCGCCAGATCCGGACGCAGGGCCGCCCGTGCCGCGGGATCGAGATCGAGCATCCCGGCCACTCCCCCGCCCGGTTCCGGCATCCGCAGAGAGACCAGCGCACTGATGGTGACCGCGACGACGGCGCCCGCGACAGCGTTCGACAGCTGCGTCGCCAGTCCCAGCAGTGTGGTGCCGCGCGGTGTCTCGGTGTGGTCGAGGTCCCGCAACGCGATCGTCATGGTCGGCATCAGCGTCGCCCCCGAGCCTGCGCTGAGCAGGACGGACGCCGCCGCGATCCACGGGTAGCCGGCGTCGGTGACGGTGGCCGCGAGCAGCGCCACACCACCGGCCGTACCGACGGCGGTGCCGGTGAGCACGATCCGCCGCGCCGGGATCCGGTCGACGAGGCGGGTCGCCACCTGCGCCACGATGCCCACGGTGATCGCCTGTGGCAGACCGAGCAGCCCGACGAAGCTCGCCGGATCGCCCCGTACCCCCTGCACGAACAGCGGCAGCACCGACATCGACCCGAAGTACGCGGCCGCGAAGCACACCAGCACGCCCGCCCCGGCCCGTACCTGCCGGTGCCGCAGCAACCGCAGGTCCACCACCGGGTCGTCGATCCGCCGGGCGCGCCACACGAAGCCGGCGAGCATCCCGAGACCGGCGGCGATCACCCCGACCGCCACGGTGAAGCCGCCCGGCTCCGCCCCTGAGCCCGAGTCCATCGGCCCGGGGTCCGCCGGCCGGTCCATCGCGGTCGCGCCGAGCACCACCAGCACCGCCCCGCCGGACAGCAGCACCAGCCCCGCCCAGTCCATCCCTCGCCGGGTGCCTGAGGCCGCGCCCGGAACTCCGGCGTCCCGGAGGCCACGGTCGTGCGGCAGGACACGGGCGCAGATCAGGACGGCCAGCACGCCTATCGGGATGTTGAGCAGGAAGATCCAGCGCCAGGACGCGGTGTCGATCAGCCAGCCGGCCAGCACCGGTCCGATCAGCGGGCCGATGATCAGCGGAAGCACCAGCAGGCTCATCACGCGGCCGCGTGCGTCCCGGGGTGCGGCCCGCAACCCGATCGCCTGCCCCACCGGGTTCAGCAGGCCGCCGCCCAGGCCCTGGAGCACCCGGAAGACGGCCAGCGACGTCACGTCCCAGGCCAGCCCGGCCAGGGCGGAGAAGACGGTGAACACGGCCAGGGCCACCAGGTAGACCCGCCGGGCGCCGTACCGTTCCGACAGCCGGCCGGCCAGCGGGATCACGGCGACCAGGCCGAGCAGGTAGCCAGCGGTGGCCCACTGCGCGCCCGCGAGCGTGGCGTCCAGGCCGGAGACGATGGCCGGCACGGCCACCGCCGTGACGGTCGTGTCGATCACGACCATGAGGCCGCCGATCGCGAGCGCCAGCCCGATCGCACGGACCCGCGGGTCGAGCGGCGACCGGCCGGGGTCCGGCTCGGCTCGCGCGAGCCGGGATGCGCGGCTCATCGGGCGTAGGGGCGCTCGTGCCGTGCCGTTCGCAGCAGGGCCGCCCACCAGGTCAGCTCGTGCAGGGCCGCGTCGAACGCCTCGGCGACGTCGGCGGGCGGGGCGTATCCGGACGGGCTCAGATCGGTCCACGGACGGGACAGGCCGACGACCCGGCGGGTGGTGACAACGTGCAGTTCGGCGAGGACACCGCGCAGGTGCTCGGTGGCGAGCAGGCCGCCCTGCACACCGTAGGACAGGACCGTTGCGGGCTTGAACATCCACTCGCGGTACTGCCAGTCGATGAGCCGCTTCAGGCTCGCCGGGTAGCTGTGGTTGTACTCGGGAGTGACGAACACGAAGGCGTCCGCGGCGTCGATGCGGGCCGAGACCGCAGTTCCGGCGCCGGCACCGGGGCGCAGCAGACCGTCATCGGGCAGGTCGCACTCGGCGCAGTCGAGCAGATCCACGTCGGTCACGGCGCTGTTCTGATCAGCGCTGTTCTGATCAGTGCTGCTCTGATCAGTGCTGTTCCGGGCGGTACCGATGGTGACCGCTCGGAAGGCGGCCCATTCGGCGATGGCGCGGCCCATCCGCTGGTCGCGGACACTTGCGGCGATCACCGCGATCCGTAGTGGCTCGTCCGGCGGGCCGCCCCCGTCGCGGGGAGTGGTGGGCAGGCCGGCGTATGAGGTCTCCGTCATGCCCACAGGCTCGGCGTTCAACATATGTTGAAGTCAAGAGCGGCGCGGCGCACCATGGGGTCATGACCGCAGAGGCTCTCAGCACTTACACCTTGACCGTCGGCGAGGTAGCCGCCGCGGCCGGCGTCGCCACCTCGGCGGTGCGGTTCTACGAGCAGCACGGCGTCGTCCACGCCGAACGCACCTCCGGCGACCAGCGCCGCTTCGACGACAGCGCGGCCTGCCGGATCCGGGTCGCGAAAGTCGCCCAGCGGGTCGGGCTCACCGTGCGCGAGATCGCCGGCATCTTCGACGAGTTGCCGCGCGATCCGCAGCCGGCGGACTGGGGACGGGTCGCCGAGACGCTCATCCGGGAGGCGGAGGAGCGCACCGCGGCGCTGCGCGCGCACCTCGACGCGATGCGATCCGGCTCCCGCCTGTGCGAGTTGTGAGCGCCCCGACCACGGACGCACGGCCGCTGTACGCACACATCGAGAACGGCCGGCCGGTGAAATCGTGGATCGGGGACGCTTAGCCGTACGAGCAAAAAAGGACCGCCGGCCCCGGGATGAGCCGGAGCCGGCGGGATGACGGTGATCGGAATTTACGGCTGGCTGCGGGGGCTGTCCGGGGCCAGGGTGTCGATGAACTCGTGCGGCTGGTGGACCTTGCTGCTGCCGCGAGCGGCATCGGCTTCGGCCTTGAAGGTCGCGGCGACGCCCGCCTTGTCGACGCCGGGGATGGCGGCGACGGTGCCGTACGCCTTGTCGGCGAGGGCGTACGCGGCGCGGTAGTCGTGGGCGGCGAACGCCTTCGACGCGCCACCGAGCAGCTTGTCGGCGACCTTCAGCTGGAGCTTGCCCTTGCCGGCCGGGACGGTCGCGGCGAGCCGGTTCGCGGCCTCCCAGTAGGCGGCGGTCAGGAACCGGTCGCTGTTGTCGCGGTCGAACTGGCTGAAGTCCCAGTTCACGTCGATGTAGCTCATCATCGAGTTGTTCTCGTCGCCGGCGTTGACGAAGTAGAACTCGTTGCCCGGACCGTAGTCGACACCGGTGGCGCTGTCGTAGCCGTCGTGCGGGTGACTCATGCCCAGGTGGTGGCCGACCTCGTGGATCTGCGTGGTGGTCAGGCCGTAGCCGGCCTCCACGATCTCCGGGGAGATGAACGAGAACACGTAGCTCTGGGTGCCGTCGACGTAGTTGTCGTCGGCGTAACCGAGGCCGGGCGTCGGGATGCCCTCGCCGACCGCGTAGTTGAACAGCGGGATCTCGTAGTCGACCTTGCCCTGGTCGTCGAGGGCCCGGTCCAAATTCTCCCGGTTGTAGAGGTACAGGTTGGCGCTCGCCGGGAAGTCGGTCTCCGGGTAGCACGGCTCGGCGGTGACGACCTGACCGAGGTAGCACTGCTCGGCCTTCGCGTCGTAGGGCAGATCCTGCGAGTCGTACGAGAACCGGTTGCGCCAGCGCAGCTCGGAGAGCTCCGCTTTCAGCAGCTGCGGCGTGGTGTACTGCTCGGACGCGTTGACGCCGGCCCAGCCCTCGTAGGTGTTGTCGTCGATGTTGAGGGTGCGCGGCGGCTCCGGCGTGGGCAGCTCGACCGGGTACAGCGGCGACGTGGTGAAGAGCAGGTTGAGCGCCACGTACCGGGTGATCTTGCCGAGGTCGCCGGCCAGGGCCGACGGGGCGCGGTAGCCGCCCGTGGCGTACTCCCAGGTCGGGGGCATCCGGTAGTCCTCGACGCCGTCACCGTCGAGGTCACGGTTGTCGACGTCGTAGTTGCTGGTCCACGACTCGGGACCGGCCGACAGGTCGTGGAACCAGATGCGGCGGGTGCTGCCGAGACCGGTCTCCTCGTCGTTCGCGGTCGTGCCGCCCCACGCGATGATCTTGCGGCTGGCCCGCTGGACACCGAAGTCGTAACCGGTGTCCGGGTCCGGCTCACCGGTCTTGGTGTAGACGTGGTGCTTGAAGTCGGACCGGCCGTACCAGTTGATGAAGAAGACGGTGTTGCGCCGCGTGTCCACACCGGACGGCGCGTTGTAGGCGAGCCACTTCTCCACGCTCGGCGCGTCGATCTCGTGGTTGCCGGCCACGTCCAGGATGTTGTTCTTCTGGTCGTTGTAGGCCTGCTGGAACGTCGTCAGCGCGGCCGGTTTGGCAAGTTTGCCGAGCTGCTTGAAGAACTTGTCCTCATAGCGCTTGTCGGCGTACGTGAGCTTGTAGTCGTACTTGTAGCTGATGCCGAGCTTCTCGGTCACGCCGTACCAGAGGCGGGACCGGACCACCGGTTCGTACCCGCTCGCCAGCTCGCCCAGGAACGCGCTCTTGGCGACCTGATCCGGCTCGTAGCCGACGAACACCACGTTGACCGGCACCTTCTCGACGAGCCGCGGCTGGCCGCCCGGCTTGAGATAGCCGTACGAGCCGGCGGCCGCGGCCGAGCCGGCGGGTCCCACCGACGCGCCGACGAGGACCGCCACGAGTCCCACGGTGAAAGATCTTCTCCAACCCATGTGGACACGCTGCCATCAACACCAGCCGATGGGAACCCCCGCCGGACACCCATTGATTATCCTGACGGCCATGCCAGCGCCAGCATTGCGAATACGGGGACTCCGCAAGACTTTCGGAACGTTCCGGGCGGTGGACGGGATAGATCTGACGGTCCGCGCCGGCACCTTCCACGGCATCGTCGGCCCCAACGGCGCCGGCAAGTCGACCACCATCGGCATGGCCGTCGGCCTGGTCGTCCCGGACGCCGGTGAGATCACCATTCTCGGCCACGACGCGGTCCGCGACCGGGCGGCGGCACGGGCCGTCACCGGGGTCCTCCCCGACGGCCTCGACCTGCCGGAACGCCTCACCGGCGCGGAACTGCTGCGCTACAGCGCCGGGCTGCGCGGCCTGTCCCGGACCGCGGCCGCCGAACGCGTCACCGAACTCATCGAGGTGCTCGGTCTGGCCAAGGCCGCCGCCACGCCGCTGGCCGACTGCTCCACCGGCAACCGCAAGAAGGTCGGCCTCGCCCAGGCGCTGCTGCATGCACCGCGCCTGCTGGTGCTCGACGAGCCGTTCGAGGCGGTAGACCCGGTGTCGGCGGCGAGCATCCGGCGGGTGCTGCGCCGGTTCGTCGACAGCGGCGGCACCGTCGTGCTGTCGACCCACTCGATGATGCTTGTCGAGCAGTCCTGCGACGACGTGACCGTCATCCACCAGGGCCGCGTCGTGGCCGCCGGTACGGTCGGCGAGGTCGCCGGCGGCATCCCGCTCGAGGACCGGTTCGTCGAGCTCGTCGGCGCCGAGACCAGCGGCACCGACGGCTTGACCTGGCTGGTCCAATGAGCACGGTGATCCTCACTCCCACGCTGATGCGCGCGAGCATGTTCCGGCGCTCGCTGCGCGAACATCCCGGCCCGGCGGTGGCCGGCCTCTGCGGTCTGCTCGCGGCCGCCTGGCTGATCAGATACGGGTGGTACGGGGACCGGCACACACTTTCCATCCTGGCCGGGACCTGGGTGCTCGGCTGGATCGTGCTGCCGCTGATGCTCGGTGGCGGGCGCGGCCGGGTCCGCCCGTCGCACCTGCGGCTGGAGCCGGTCGGCAGCGTGCCGGCGGCCATCGGTCTGCTCGCCGCTTCGGCCGTCGGGATCGGACCGGTCGTGTCCCTGGTCGCGCTCGCGTCGCTGCCGGTGCACGCGGCCAGGTACGGCCCGGGCGAGGTCGTCGTCGCCGGCGCCGGAGCGCTGCTGCTGTGGCTGGCCGGACTCATCGGGTCGGCGTTCGCGCTGGAGGCCATCGGGCACGCCGGAGGTCCCGTCGGCGCGATCGTGACCGGGGTGTTCACCGGCACCGTGATGGGCGTGTTCGGGTCGGTGTGGGCGGTCGCTCCGTGGATCACGCTGCTGCTGTCCGGGACACCGGGACACATTGTCCGGTGGCTGCCCTGGTTCCCCGGGAGCTGGCCGCTGTCGGCCGCCGCCGGACCGGCGGGACGTGGGCTCTGGATGATCGGCGGTCTCGTCGCGCTGGTGGGTGTGTTCACTGTCGCGTACTTCTCGCTGGTCCGCCGCACCCTGGTGACCGGTTCGTCGTGGCGGCCACGCCGCTCCTCGGGAGCTGTTCCCTCCACCGGCGCTGTTCCGTCCTCCGGCGCGGGCTCCGGGTTCTCCGACGCCCCGGTGCGGAGGGTGCCCGGCGGCCGGTGGGGGCCCGGTCCGGTGTGGGCGGTCGTCGGGCGGGAACTGCGTACCTGGATCCGGCACCCGCTGCGGCTGCAGTACCTGGCGTTCGCCGTCGTCTACGGGGTGCTGCTCGCCGGGCTGCCGATGCTGGCGGACGCCCGGGTGCTCGTACCGTGGGCCGGTGTCCTGACCGCGCTGTGGGCGGCCGCCATGTCCGCCGGACTGGTCGGCCTCGACGGCACCGCGCTGTGGCTGCCGTTCACCACCCCGGGCGGCGAACGGGCCGAGGTGCGCGGGCGTGCGCTGGCTTGGCTGCTGCTCGTGACACCGATCGCGGTGCTGCTCACGGTGGCCGGCATCGTCGTCGCGCCGGCGGTCGACCCGCTGCCCGCGCTCGCGGTGCTGCCGGCGGTGCTGGGGGCGGGCACGACCGTACCCGTGTGGGTCTCGCTCCTGCGGGTGCGACCGGTACCCGACCCGCGGCATCCGACGTCGGCCGACAACCCGACCGACATCATCAGCGTGCTCGTCGCCTCCGGCGCCGGGCTGCTCGCCGCCGCGGTCCCACTCGCGCTGCTGATCTGGGGCCCGGACGAGCTGCGCTGGCTCGCGCCGGTGCTCGGTCTGGCGGCCGGCGCCGCCGCCTGGTCGGGCGGCGCGTGGCTGGCCGACGACCGGCTCGCCAACCGTGGCGCCGAGGTGATGACCGCGGCGGGCCGGCGAACCCGGGCGCCGGAGACCCCGATCCCGCTGACGTGGGATCCGGACTGGTACCGCGAGAACCGGGCCACCGCGTGGGCGCTGGTCCTGCTGATGGCCGGCTGGATCCCGGTGATCCCGCAGGGCCTGATGGTGCTGGTCTTCGACATCGGTGGCGGCTGGATCGTCGCCTCGCACTTCGCCGGCACGGCGCGCACCGGTGTCGCGGTCGCGATGGTCGCCCTGGGCGGTGCGATGCTGCTCACCGGCCTGATCCTGTGGGGCCGACGCCCGCAGCCCACCCCGCCCGGCGCCTGAAGCCTGTCCCGGCCGGCGCCTGAAGCCGGCCCCAGCAGCCCCTGAAACATGTCCCGGCCGGCGCATGAACGTGTACCGGCGCTGTCAACCCTATTGGGACCACGACGTTGCCGCAGGCAACGCGACCAGCAGACAGGTGACCCCGCCCCGATCAGACGGAACGCAACGGCCGAGGGCCGCACCCGGGAAAGGGTGCGGCCCTCGGCCGATCGAGCGTGAACTCAGTTCTTGTTCCACGGACCCTTGTCGCCGTAGCTGCCGCCACCCTGGCCGTAGTCGCCGCCCTGGCCGTAGTCGCCGCCCTGGCCGTAGTCGCCCTTGCCCTGGCCGTAGTTGCCGCCCTGGCCGTAGTTGCCGCCCTGGCCGTAGTTGCCGCCCTGGCCGTAGTCGCCCTTACCGGGGCCGTAGTGGTGGTTGCCCGGACCCTTGGTCCAGTGCTTGCCACCATGGTTGTAGTTCCAGCCGTAGTAGACCTTCAGGGCCCAGTCACCGCTGTGGAAACCGCGGTAGACCTTGAAGCAGGTGTACCGCTGCCACTGGTTCTTCCACTGACCGAGCTTGCCGATCTTGTGGCAGGTCCGCGGGCTGTTGTAGAAGCCGAAGATCCGGTCACGACGCTTGACGTCCTGCTGCTGCACCTTGACGTCGGCCTGGGAGGCGGACGGCGCCGAGGTGGTGGCCGGGGACGCCGCGGCCGGGCCGGCGGCCATGGTGATGCCGGCGGCGACAGCGGCGCCGGACATGACGATGGCACGGGTCATCTTGTTCATGCGATCACCGATTCCGTAAGAATGGGTAATTTCTGGACAAGATGGATCGTATGAGGCAATCGGCTCCGTGACCTTGGAAACGCGCACCCCAAAAGAGTGAACTCCCGCAGCTCAGCTGCGGGAGTTCATACTTTCAGTCAGGCCGGTGATCCACTGAAGGGTGGGCCGGTGATCCACTGAAGGGCGGCACCCTGATCCACTGGAAAGTGGATCACGGGTTGGTCAGACGGCGATCCTGGTGCGGGCCGCGGGGCGCAGGTACACCGCCCAGGTGATCAGCACGCACAGCGCGTAGAAGCCGATGAACCCGATGTACGCGGCGTCCGCGTCCTTGTAGGTCAGGAACGACTGGCGGAAGGCCAGGTTGACCAGCACACCGCCGACCGCGCCGATCGCGCCGGCGATGCCGATGACCGCACCGGAGATCCGCCGGGCCTGGTGCTCGTCACCGGCGTACTTCTGCTTGAAGATCGCCGGGATCATCTTGTAGGTCGAGCCGTTGCCGAGACCGCTCAGGATGAACAGCGTGATGAACCCGACCAGGTAGAGCGGCAGTGACCGCTGCTGCGACGCGACCAGCACGATCGACGCGCCCAGCGCCATCGCGATGAAGTTGACGAAGGTGACCTTCGCGCCGCCCAGCTTGTCGGCCAGCGCGCCGCCGAACGGGCGGATGAGCGAACCCAGCAGCGGGCCGAGGAAGGTCAGGTAGGCCGCCTTGATCGGCGTGTTGAAGGTCTCGGCGAACTGCACCTGGAGCACCTGCCCGAAGGCGAACCCGAAGCCGATGAACGACCCGAAGGTGCCGATGTAGAGCACCGACATGACCCAGGTGTGCGACTCCTTGGCGGCGTCCCGCATGCCGCGCTTCTCGTTGCGGGCCTGGGCCAGGTTGTCCATGTAGAACGCCGAGCCGACCGCGGCGATCACGATCAGCGGGATGTAGATGCCCGCCACGATGCCGGGGCTGCCGGCGCCGAAGGTCGCGAGCACGAAGAGCCCGACCAGCTGCACCGCCGGGACGCCGATGTTGCCGCCGCCGGCGTTGATGCCGAGCGCCCAGCCCTTGAGCCGGTCCGGGTAGAACGCGTTGATGTTCGCCATGGAGGAGGCGAAGTTGCCGCCGCCGACGCCGGCGATCGCGGCCAGGATCAGCAGGGTGCTGTACTCGACGCCCGGCTGGATCATGAAGGACATCAGGACCGACGGGACGAGCAGCAGGGACGCGCTGATGATGGTCCAGTTACGGCCGCCGAACCGGGCCACCGCGAAGGTGTACGGGATCCGCAGCGCCGCACCGACAAGCGTGGGAACGGCCGTGAGCAGGAACTTCTGGGCCGGGTCGAAGCCGTACTGCGGGCCGAGGAAGAGCACCATCACGGACCAGAGCGACCACACCGAGAAGCCGATGTGCTCCGAGAAGATCGAGAAAATCAGGTTCCGCTTGGCGATCTGCTTGCCGCCGTTGTCCCAGAACGCCGGGTCCTCGGGCCGCCAGTCGTCGATCCAGTGGCCCTTCAGCGACTTGGCGGCGGGTCTCTCCGGCGAAATGGTGGGAAGGGTCGCAGTCATCTTCAGTCTCCCAGAATGATGTGACCGTCGTCTTCCCGGACCGGGTAGACGCTGATCGAAGGCTGGCCGGACTGGGAACACCCGGTGGAGAGGTCCCATGCGTACAGGTGCAAGGGGCAGACGACAACCTTGTTGTCGATCTGTCCGTCCGCGAGCGGGCCGCCCTTGTGGGGGCAGACCGCGGACACCGCGCGAAGGGAGCCGTCGCGGAGGCGGAAGACTGCGATCATGTCGGGCCCGACGGCGTAGGTACGTCCTTCACCGAACGGGATCTCCTCGACGGGGCCGAGGACGGTCTTCTCAATGGGGGCAATGGTCATGAGCGCACCGGAACCTGGGGGAGAACGGTCAGGGGAAGCGAGGTACGGAACTGGCCGGGCGTGGCCGGGACGGCCCGCTCCTTCCAGGGGTCCTTGTAGGACTGGACGGCCTCTTCGACCGCCGCGTCCAGCTGGGAGGCGATGCCGTCGGTGTCCTCGACGACGATCTCGCGGATCCGCTCGATGCCGACCCGGGGCACGAACGAGTAGGTGCGCTCGAGCCAGTTCGCGTTCTCGCGGTAGTACTGCAGGAAGCGGCCGGTCATCCGGATGACCTCCTCCGCCGAGTCGAGCGTGCAGAGCAGGTCACCCTTGCGGATGTGGGCACCCGCGGCACCGCCGACGTAGATCTCCCACTTGCCGCCGTCGATCGCCACGACACCGAGGTCCTTGACGTACGCCTCGGCGCAGTTGCGCGGGCAGCCGGTCACCGCGAGCTTCATCTTCCCGGGACCCTCGAGGCCCTGGTACCGCTCTTCGATGGCGATGCCGAGCGCCGTGGAGTCACCCACACCGAATCGGCAGAAGTCGGAGCCGACACAGGTCTTCACCGTGCGGAAGCTCTTGCCGTAGGCGTACCCGGACGGCATGTCCAGGTCCGCCCAGATCTCCGGCAGTTTCTCCTTGGGGATGCCGAGCAGGTCGATGCGCTGGCCGCCGGTGAGCTTCACCATCGGCACCTGGTGCTTCTCGGCGACCTCGGCGATCTTCTTGAGCTGGGCCGGGGTGGTGACGCCGCCCTTCATCTGCGGGACCACCGAGAAGGTGCCGTCACGCTGGATGTTGGCGTGCACCCGGTCGTTGATGAAGCGGGCGTCGCGCTCGTCGACGTACTGGTCGGCCCACATCATCTTGAGCAGCGAGGCCAGGCCCATCTTGCTCTTCGCGTCGTGCTCGCCGCCCGGTACCAGCTTCTCGAAGACCGAGGAGACGCTCTTCAGCTCGTACTTGCGGATCGCCTCCATCAGCTCCGGCTTCGGCATCGGCACGCCCGGGACGTACCAGCTCGCGGCCGGGTCCTCCTCGGCCTCGCCGCCGGCGGCCCACTCGACGATCCGCTGCACCAGCGGCTTGCAGGTGCCGCAGCCCTTGCCGGCCCGGGTCTTGTCCATGACGCCGGAGACCGTCTTGCAGCCGGCGTTGACGACGCCGCAGATGGCGCCCTTGCTGACGCCGTTGCAGTTGCAGACCTGCGCGTCGTCCGGCATGTCCTCGGGCTTGACCTCGCCGGCCGGGCCGCCGATGTCGAACAGCAGCTCGGCCCGTTCCTCCGGCAGGGCCTGCGCCCGGTCGAAAGCCTGGATCAGGCCGGCGGCCTTGCTGTTGTCGCCGACCAGGATCGCACCGGCGAGCGCGCCGTCCCGGATGATCAGCTGCTTGTAGACGCCCTTCTTCGGCTCGTTGTAGATGATCACCTCGTCGTCGTCGGTCTCCGGGGCGATCAGGCCCATCGAGGCGACGTCGATGCCGGCGACCTTGAGCTTGGTGGAGAGCTTCGAGCCGGTGTACGCGGCCTCGACGTCCCGGCCGGTGATGTGGTCGGCGAGCACCTTCGCCTGGTCCCACAGCGGCGCGACCAGGCCGTAGAGGTTGCCGCGGTGCTGCGCGCACTCACCGACCGAGTAGATGTCGTCCTCGTCCTGCACCCGCATCTGGTCGTCGACCACGATGCCGCGCTCGACGGTCAGCCCGCTGTCCGCGGCGACCTGGGTGTTCGGCCGGATACCGGCGGCGATCACCACGACGTCGCACGGGATCACCGTGCCGTCGGCCAGCTTGACGCCGGTGACCCGGTCCTTGCCGAGGATCTCGGTCGTCATCGCGTTGGTGATGACCTTGATGCCGAGCTTGTTCTCGACGCTGGCCTGCAGCATGTGGCCGGCCTTCTCGTCGAGCTGGCGCTCCATCAGGTGGCCCATGGCGTGCAGCAGCGTCACGTCGCTCAGGTGGTTCTGCAGGCCGCGGGCCGCCTCGAGACCGAGCAGGCCACCGCCGATGACGACGGCGCGCTCGTGGTCCCGGGCGTAACGGATCATGCCGCGGGTGTCGTCGAGCGTCCGGAAGGCGAAGACGCCCTGGTGGAAGCCACGCTTCGGGTTGTGGATGTTCTTGATCGGCGGCGTCCACGAACTGGAGCCGGTCGCGATGATCAGCTTGTCGTACGGGGTGGCCGTCCCGTCCGTGGCGTACACCTTCTTGGCGAACCGGTCGATCCGCTCGATCCGTACCCCGGCGTTGAGGGTGATGCCGTTGTCGGCGTACCAGCTCAGGTCGTTGAGGTAGATCCCGGCCTCGTCCTCCACCCCGGCGAGCAGGTTGGACAGCATGATCCGGTTGTAGTTGCCGTACGGCTCGTCACCGAACATCGTGATGGTGAAGTCGCCGTTGCGGGCGAGGATCTCCTCAACCGTGCGGGCGCCCGCCATGCCGTTGCCGATGACGACTAGCTTCTGGGTCATCAGTTCTCCAAACTGTCCGGCGCGCGCTCGATGGAGATCGCGCACGCCTTGAAAGCGGGCATCCGTGAGTGGGGATCCAGTGCCGGGTTGGTCAGGGCGTTGGCTCCGGGCCAGTGGAACGGCGCGAACACCGTGTCCGGCCGGATGCCGTCGGTGAGCCGGGCGCGCAACGTCGCTACGCCTCGGCGGCTTCGGAGCTGGACCAGGTCGCCGTCGGCGATGCCGTGGCGGCGGGCCAGGTCGGGGTGGATCTCGGCACGCGGTTCGGGCAGCGCCACATTGAGCGCCCGCACCCGCCGGGTCTGGTTGCCGCTCTGGTACTGCTGCATGTTGCGGCCGGTCGTCAGCACGTACGGGAACGAGGAATCGGGAGTCTCGGCCGGATCGCGGTGATCGACCCGGACGAACCGGGCCCGGCCGGAGGCCGTCGGAAAGGACTCCGCGAACAGCCGCGGCGTGCCCGGGTGTTCCTCGTCCGGGCAGGGCCAGAACACACCCTGCTCGTCCCCGATGCGCTCGTAGGTGATGCCGGCGTAGTCGGCGATCCCGCCGGCACTGGCGCGGCGCAGCTCGTCGAACACCTCACGCGGCTCGTCGCTGAAGAACTTGCCGCGGCCCAGGTGCCCGGCCAGCTCGGCCAGCACCGTGAGGTCCGACTTGACCAGCGGCGGAGGCGGCAGCGCCATCTTGCGGCGGATCACGCGGCCTTCGAGGTTGGTCATCGTGCCTTCCTCCTCGGCCCACTGGGCGGTCGGGAGGACGACATCGGCGAGGTCGGCGGTCTCCGAGCGGAAGATGTCCGAGACGACCAGGAAGTCGAGGTTCCGCAGCTTGTCGACGACGTTGTTGCTGTGCGGGGCCGAGACGACGATGTTGCTGGCCAGGACCCACAGAACCTTGACACCGCCTTCGGCGCCGAGACGATCGATCATCTCGTACGCGGAAAGCCCCGGCCGTGGGAGCTCATCAGGGTCGATGCCCCACACCGCGGCCACGTGGGCGCGCGCCGCCGGGTCGTCGAGCTTGCGGTAACCCGGCAGCTGGTCGGCCTTCTGCCCGTGCTCGCGGCCGCCCTGCCCGTTGCCCTGGCCGGTGATCGTGCCGTACCCGGAGAAGGGTTTGCCGACCAGTCCGAGCGCGAGCGCCAGGTTGAGCCACGCCTGCGCGGTGTCGGTGCCGTTGCTGTGCTGCTCGGCGCCGCGTGCGGTGAGGATCATGCTGGGGCCCTCGGTGGCGAGCAGGCGTACCGTCTCGCGCAGCTGCCGCTCCGGGACACCGGTCATCCGCTCGACCCGCTCCGGCCAGTACGAGTTCGTCGCCGCCCGGACGGCCGCGAATCCCTCGGTCCGCTGGGCGATGTAGTCCTCGTCGATCCAGCCTTCGCGGATCGCGATGTGCAGCATCCCGTTCGCCAGCGCCAGGTCGGTGCCCGGCAGCGGAGCGAGGTGCAGGTGCGCGCCGTTGGCCGTGTTCGTGCGCCGCGGGTCGATCACGATGTGCTTGGCGCCGGCGGCCCGGCCCGTATCCAGGTACTGCATGGACGGGGGCATCGCGTCCGCCGGGTTGGCGCCGACCAGCAGCACCGTCCTGGCCTCCGCCACATCGGCGAGCGGGAACGGCAGGCCGCGGTCGATGCCGAGCGCCCGGTTCGCCGCGGTCGCCGCACTCGACATGCAGAACCGGCCGTTGTAGTCGATCGCCGACGACCGGAGCGCCACCCGCACGAACTTGCCGAGCGCGTACGCCTTCTCGTTCGTCAGCCCGCCGCCGCCGAAGGCGCCGACACTGTCCGGGCCGAACTTCTCCTGGCTGGCACGGATCGCGGTCACGATCCGCTCGTACGCCTCCTCCCAGGACGCCTCCCGCAAAGGAGACTCCCGGTTGCCGGGCTCCTTCCGGACCAGCGGCGTCAGCAGCCGGTCCGTGTGGTCCAGCAGGTCCGCCGCGGTGAAGCCCTTGGCGCACAGGCCGCCCCGGTTGACCGGGAACTCGGCCGGTTCGAGCCGGACACCCGGCATCCCCAGTCGCGTGGGAAGCTCGGGCGTCAGCGTCATCCCGCACTGCAGGGCGCAGTACGGGCAATGCGTCTGGGTCGCCGTCACACCGCAGATGTTTCAGGCCTGCCGTTAACCCTTGGGACGCCTTGCGGTGACGCTGTTGTTCAGTAATCCCCACAACCGCTCCGCCGCGGTTGTGACTACAAACCGCTACCGACGGTTGTGAGGATCTGGCTATCGAACCGACGCAGGACCAGATCGGCGACCGCCGGGTCATGGCACAGCGGCGGGGTCACGGAGTCGGCGCCGGCGTTGTGCAGGGTGCGGTAGAACAGGCCTTCGGCAAGCAGATAGGCGGCGACGGCGACGTTCCCGGCGCCCTCGGCCCGCAGCCGCGCCACCACGTCGGCGACCCGCGGGCCGCTGCCCGACGTGTAACCGAGCTCGACCCGGCCGGGCAGCTCGGCCGCCACCTCCCGGATACCGCGCACCCACAGCGGATCCGACGAGCCGGCCGAGGCCAGCACGATCGCGTCGGCGCCGGCCGGGATGTCGCGCCGGAGACTCTCCAGGAAGACGTCGTCCGGGCCGAGGGGAGCCGACACCGGGAAACCGGTCCCGGCGACCGCCTCGGCGATGTCGACCCGGACGTGGTAACCGGCCGACAGCAGTAGCGGTACGACGACGGCCCCCGGACGCCCGTAGCGCTCGGCGGGCACCCCGGCGACGACATCGGCAACGACATCGGTGACCTTGGGCTCCTGCACGTCGACGTAGCAGAGGCGGACGTCCAGGCCGGGCCGGCGGCGGGCCACCGCGGCGGCCAGTTCCTGGATCTGCCGGCGGCCCGCGGGCGAGCGGGTGCCGTGGGCGACGGCGATCAGGGTGGTGTTCTCACTCATGGGGCATCTCCTCAAGGCTGTGGCGGTGGGGAGCGGCCCGGCATGGCATCAGGCTCGCGGTGCGATGTGGTGCGATGTGGTGCGGTGCGATACGGCGTCGTCGCCGGGATCGAGCAGTGGGAGCGGACGGAGCGCGTGCTCAGGCGACCTCGTCGATACGCAGGCGGTAGCCGCGCTTGATCACTGTCTCGATGTGCTTGCCGGAGCCGAGCGCCGCCCGCAACCGGGCCACCGCCACGTCGACGGCGTGGCCGTCGTTGCCGCGGGGCAGAGATGCTGCCAGCTGGTCCTTCGAGACGACGGCACCGGGCTTGCGGGCCAGCGCGGAGAGGATCGACATCGCCGCGGGGGCGAGCGCGTGCGGCACATCGTCGATCAGGACGGCGTGGCCGCGTACCTCCAGGGTCGTCCCGGCGACCTGAAGCCGGACCGCGCGCCGCGGCAGCTCGTCGGTGACCGTCTTGATCAGCGCGCCCAGCCGGTAGCGTTCCGGCATCACGAACGGGATGCCGCGCTCGGCCAGGGGTGCCGCCGTGACCGGGCCGACGCATGCGGCGAGCGTCCGGCATGCGAAGGCTGCCGCCACGTCCGCTTCGGCCTCCTCGGCGATCTGCAGGAAAGCCTTGACCGCCGGTGCACTGGTGAACGTCACCGCGTCGATCTGCCCGGCCGCCACCTGGTCGACGAGTCGCCGCACCGGCGCCACGTCGGGCGGCAACGCCCACCGGTAGACCGGTACCTCCACGACGGCCGCACCGGCCGTACGCAGAGCGTTCACGAACTCGACCTGCGGCTCGCCATGCTCCTGCACGACGATCCGCAGCCCGGCGACGCCTTCGGCGAGCAGCCGCTCGAGCACCTCCTCGGAGCCCTCGGTCTTGGCCGCCCAGTCCTCGGTGAGCCCGGCCGCGCGGATCGCCCCGCACGGTTTCGGGCCGCGGGCGATGATCCGGGCGTTACGCAGCACGTCGCGCAGCGACTCGCCCAGGCCCCAGCCCTCGGCTGCTTCCAGCCAGCCGCGGAACCCGAACCCGGTCGTCGCGATGACCAGATGCGGTTCGAGCCCGATGCAGGCCGCCGTAGCCGCGTGCAGGGCATCGTCGTCGATCAGTGGGATGATGGTGATCGCGGCCGCGCTGATCACCCGTGCCCCGCGTCTTTCCAGCAGAGCAGCCATCTCGTTCCGGCGTCTCTCCGCGGTCACCGCCACGGTGAAGCCGGCCAGTGCACCCTCGATCATCCGGTCCCCATCCTGTGCCGCCGTCCGGTGCAAGAGTCCTAAGGCCCGGTTTCGGGACCGGCAAGTAAGTGTTTCCGCCAGAATAACGGCCGGTCACTTGATTGCCGGCCGCCGTTGTGAGCTGTTGATCATGCTCCGGTGACGGCGGTTCACGAGGCGGTCGTCACACTCCCGGCACGTCGTCCGGCCGCTCGAACATCGATCCGTCGACGCCGAGGATCTTCCGCACCTCCATGATCAGGTGGAACGCCGCGATCCGGCCGTCCAGGAGACCGATCCGGTAATCGGCACCGACTTCGCCGTCCTCAGCGATCTGCGGGTCCCGGTAGCCGGCCGCGCCGTCCACCCGCCCGGCGTTGTAGGCCACCAGAGCGTCGTCCATCTCGTCCTCTTCCCGGCGGATCGCCGGCACACCGCGCCGTCCCGCGTCTGTCACCTCCGCGCCACCGTGTCCGGCGCGGAACGTCGCGACAATTTCGCACACCGTGAAGCCGCGGCCCACCGGCCGACCGTCCCGAACCGGACAGCCGTCCGCCCGTCGTGGCACGTCCGGCCGGTGGTAGGACACCGGCAACCTCGCCGAAACCGTCCGGCACCCCGTGCGACATGCATCACCGCAGCTCAGCGCCGCCACCGCGCGTGATTACGTGATCACCCGGGCCCGCTCCGGAGCGGTACGCCGGCACGGTCACGACACCACCCGCCGGGGAATGCCGGCCGGAGCGCCGCTAGTCTCCGGGACGACTTCTCCTACACCCTCCGGGAGGCGGACGTGCCGGATCGGTGCGCCTGCGCGACGCTGCCGGTGCAGCGGCAGTACGGCGACAGACTGATGATCGATGTGGATGCCACCACCGTCCGGCTGCTCGGCCACACGCGTACCGGCACCATGGTCCTGCAGCGCGCCGACTGCCCGCTGGAGCAGACCGGCAAGATTCTCGAGGCGGAGACCCGTTACACCCTGCGGCACTATCTGCGGTGCCGGTCGTGTGACCGGACCGTCCTGTACGGCCTGTGCATCCGTGGCGAACCCGTTTTCCGGGACGCGGAGCCCGACGAGCCGCTGACCGTCCCCTGGGAGCGCTCGGACACGTTTGTCGACGTCCTCGGCGGCCCGGTCCTGCGATACGGCCGCTGACCGCAGACCCCCACCGTCGTCGCGGTCTCAGCGGCCGGTGACACCGGCGACGACGGCCGCCAGCAGGCCCACCGGCATCACGACCCGGTCAGTCCATGTAGAGCTCGTAGTCACCGGTGTCCGGCGGCACCGGGTCGACGCCGAGGCCGCGCAGGTCCGCCTCGGTGAAGGCGAGCGCGGCACGGTCGCCGAGGAGAAGGCCGAGCACCGGTTCACGGCGGCGCGCACCGCCGAGCGGGACGGCCGGGCGCCCCGTCAGGACATCGACGCCGGACCGACCGGGCTGGGAGCGTCCGGTTTGCCGGCGGCTCTCGCAATGCTCGTGGCGTAGGCGGGGCTGCTCGTGGCGTAGGCGGAGCGGGTGTCGGCCCGGCCGGCGGCGACCGCGAGGTCCCGCTCGCCGGCATCGCCGGTGAGCGGGACCGGCGTACGGTCCGCACCGACGGTCGGCTCGGCTTTGAGGCCGCCACGGTGCGTGTCCCAGATGTCGCGGGCGAGGATCTGCAGGATGCCGGCCACCGGGATGGCAAGCAACGCGCCGAGGATGCCGGCCAGTTCCACGGCGATCAGGATCGCGACGAGGACGGCGAGCGGGTTGAGCTTCACGGTGCGAGCGAAGATCATCGGCTGGAGCAGGTGGTTCTCCAGCTGCTGGTAGACCACGAAGAAGACGAGGACCACGATTCCCGCGGTGGTCGACGTGACGAACCCGGCGGCAGTGGCGACGATGGCGCCGAGGGTGGCCCCGACCAGCGGAATCAGGTCGGCAAGACCGACGAACAGAGCGATCAGGCCCGCGTACGGCACGTCCATCACCCGGAGCACCAGGTAGGTCAGCGAGCCGCAGATGAGGCTGATCAGCAGATTGCCGGTGAGGTAGCCCGTGATCGTCTTCGCGCAGTCGTGGCTCACCCGGCGGATGCGCTCGGCCCGGGCCGGCGGGAACAGGGCGAGGAACCCGTGGGTGATCTTCGGGGCCTCCAGGACCATGAGGTAGGACAGCACGAAGATCGTCGCCCCGCCGGCCACCCCGGTGGCGACCGAACGGAGGAACGCCAGCGTCGGCGCGCCCAGGCCCGACGCGTACTGGCGGATCCGGTCGGCGTTGTTCTCGGCGTACTCCATCAGGTTGAACCGCTCGATCAGCTGCCCGGCCGGGCCACGGCCGTTGCGCAGGTCGTCGACGATCGCGGGGAAGTTCGCGACGACCTGCCCGCCCTCACGGGCCAGCGGCAGCACGAAGAGCGTGACGACTCCGCCCAGCAGCGCGAACGCCCCCACGAAGACCAGCAGGGTGGCCAACCATCGCCGGCAGGCCGTCACGTGCCGGGTCATCCAGCCGACCGCCGGGTTCAGCGCCACGGCGAAGAACGCCGCGATGACGATCCAGGTGAGCACCCGCCGGGCCTCGTACCCCACGAACAGCACCACGGCCGTCGCAAGCAGGAGCCCTAGAACGATCATCGTGCGGCGCGCGGTCACGCCGTCTCTCGTTTCCCCCATGCCGACCCGCATACCCGGGCTTGACCAGGGAAAACGCTCAGCATCGTCACTATTCTCGAGCGGCGTGAACGGCGCGACGGCCCGGCTCAGACGGGCCGCGTACGCGGGAGCAGGCCCGAGGCGTGCCAGAGCGCGGTGCCCGGACCGCCGATCAGGTCGAGGCCGGCGAGGAAGGCGACCACCCGCTCCCCCGCCCAGCGCATCGTCTCGCGGTGATGCGGGTTGGCACGCGCGGCCCGCCGGCCCTCCTCCGGGTCGATGCCGACGGCCCGGTAGACGCGCGGGTCGATCAGGCGGGTTCCGGTGAGGTACGCGGCCCGGCCGATCACCAGCCTGTCGAAGGCCAGCCGCCCCTTCCCGGCCGCCCGGATCTGCCGGGCCAGTTCCTCGCGGGCGTAGCGGACGTGCCGGGCCTCCTCGACGACGTGGATGCGGGACACCATCCGGACCAGGGGCTGCACGTTCTCGTCGGTCATCGCCTCGCGCTGCAGGGTGTCGAGGAGCTCCTCGGCGATCAGGATCGCCGCGTACATGCGCGGGCCCACGCCGGTGTGGGCGATCCACTTGCCCAGCCACTGGTTGACGCCGGTGGGCTGGTAGAGCGGGGTGCCGAGGCGGGCGATCATGCGGCCGAACATGACGGAGTGGCGGCACTCGTCGGCGATCTCGGTGAGCGCGTACTGGGCGTGCGGGGCGGTCGGGTCCTGTTTGAAGTACTCCCGGATGAGCAGCTGCATCAGGATCGTCTCGAACCAGACACCCAGGCCGGCGATGCTGGCGACCTCGTGCTTGGTGAGTTCGATGCGCTGGTCCTCGGTCATCCGGTGCCACAGTGCGGTGCCGTAGAGGCTGGAGCGGTGCGGGGGCACGAAGTACTTGCCGGGGACCAGCGGCGCCTCCCAGTCGATTTCGACCTGCGGGTCGTACGAGTGCTCGGCGGACGAGCGGAGCAGCCGGGTGGCGGTGCGGTCCCGCTCGACGGGAGTGGTCGTCATCCATGCCTCCTTGGCCCTGCTGATTTGCTTGACGTTGCTGATCTACTTGACGTTACCGGCGGTAACAGTTACTTCTAGTACTATGAACTCGGCCACTCCGCCCGTCAATCCCGGCCCGCAAAGCGGCTCGCATCGTTCCGACGGCCGCCGCGGCCGCTGGGACGGTCATCGAGAACAGCGCCGGGCGGAACTGACCGTCGCCGCGATCGAAGCGATCCGGATGCACGGCCCGGACGTCGGCATGGAGGCCATCGCCGCGCACGCCGGCGTCAGCAAACCGGTCCTCTACCGGTACTTCGCCGACAAGTCCGAGCTGTGGCTCGCCGTCGGTCAGCAGGCGGGCGCGACCCTGCTCGAGGCGATGATCCCGGCGGTCGCCGCCGTCCGGGAGGAACGCGCCGTCGTCGCGGCGGCCATCGACGTCTACCTGGCCCACATCGAGGCCGACCTGAACCTGTACCGGTTCGTCGTGCACCAGCCCGACGTCGCCCGGCACCGCAACGTGGTCGCCGACGTGATGGACACCGTGGCCAGCGGCCTGGCCCGGATCTTCGGCGACCGGCTGCGGGCCCGCGGCCTCGACTCCGGGGCGGCGTTGCCGTGGGCGTACGGCGTCGTCGGCTACGTCCAGTCGGTGGGCGACTGGTGGCTGCGCCAGCAGCAGCCGATCAGCCGGGAGGCGCTCGGCGACTACCTGACGACGTTCCTCTGGAGCGGTATCGCCGGCATGCGCCGCGCCGCCGACATCCCGGGTGGACTTGCCGCACATGAAGGGTGGGCGAGAGATCAGTGAGCACCGACTCCGTGAACGAGGACCCCGGGAACGAGGATCCCGGGAACGACGACTCCGGGAACGACGAGGAATACCGCGGGCCGGCCACGTTGTGCCTGGACGACGGCCCGGTCCCGGTCGAGATCCGGATGTCCGCGTACTTCGAGCCGACCGAGGGGCGCTTCCGGTGGGCGGGCCGCACCGGGCCGCACGCGGCGCTCCGGGAACGCGTCGGCGGCGGCTTGCGGAAGGCGACGATCGTGGTCCCCGGATCGCCGGAGACCACCGTCAAGCTGAGCGACCCGGACCCGTGGGGCGGCATCCGCATCTCCGGAACGGGCACGCCGCCCTGGTTCCGGGCCACCGCGTCGACAAGCACGAGCACAGCCGAAGCCGGCACGGAGGTCCGGAATGCCTGACGAGCAGCACTTCGACGTCCTGATCATCGGAGCCGGCCTGTCCGGGATCGGCGCCGCCTGGCGTCTGCAGAAGCAGCGTCCCCGGGACACCTACGCCATCCTCGAGGCCCGCGATGCCATCGGCGGGACCTGGGACCTGTTCCGCTACCCCGGCGTGCGTTCCGACTCCGACATGTTCACCCTGAGCTACCCGTTCCGGCCGTGGCGCGAACCCGAGGCACTCGCGTCCGGCGACAAGATCCGCCGCTACATCGAGGAGACCGCGGACGAGGCCGGCATCACCCGGCACATCCGCTTCGGCACCCGGGTCACCGGCGCCGAGTGGTCCTCCGCCGACGCCCGCTGGACCGTCCACACGGCTGACGGGACCACGCTGACCTGCTCCTTCCTCTACGGATGCGCCGGCTACTACGACTACGGGCACGGGTACCGGCCGGACTTCCCGGGACTCGGCGACTTCGCGGGGCGGTTCGTCCATCCACAGTTCTGGCCGGACGATCTGGACTGGTCCGGCAAACGCGTCGTCGTCATCGGCAGCGGGGCCACCGCGGTCACACTGGTCCCGGCGATGGCCGCCGACGCGGCACACGTGACGATGCTGCAGCGCTCCCCCACGTACGTCACTCCGCTTCCGGGGCGGGACCTGATCGCCGACGCCGCCCGGCGCGTCCTGCCGCCCAAGGCGGCGAACCGGGTCGCCCGGGCCAAGAACATCCTGCTCACGCAGGGCTTCTATCAGCTCGCGAAGCGCCGCCCGAAGCTGGTCCGCAAGGCGCTGCGCAACGTCGCCGTCCACTTCCTCAAGGATCCGGGGTACGTGGACGAACACTTCAAGCCGCACTACGACCCGTGGGACCAGCGGCTCTGCGTGATCCCGTCCGGGGACCTGTACCGCTCCATCGCCGAGGGCCGCGCCTCGGTGGTCACCGACCACATCGACACGTTCCTTCCGGACGGCATCCGGCTGAGGTCGGGAACCGTCCTGAACGCCGACGTGGTCGTCTCGGCGACCGGCCTGTCGCTGCTGCCGCTCGGCGGCGTACGGCTGAGCGTCGACGGCGAGCAGGTCGACGTCGGCCGGTCGGCGGCCTACCGCGGCCTGATGCTCAGCGGCGTGCCGAACTTCGCCTACTGCATCGGCTACGTCAACGCGTCGTGGACGCTGCGCGCCGACCTGTCCCACCGCTACCTGCTGAAGCTGCTCGACCACATGGAACGCCACGGATACGCGGCCGCGGCGCCGACCCGTCCCGGTGGCACCGGGCGCCCGCTGCTCGACCTGAAGTCCGGATACGTGCAGCGCGCCCTCGACATCTTCCCGCGCCAGGGCGACCGCGACCCGTGGCTCGTCCGGCAGAACTACCTGCGTGACGTGTTCGCCACACCGCGCGCCGACGTCACCCGCGACATGGAGTTCACCCGCCGTCCCGCTCCCGTCCGCCCTTCCGCGTCCCGTTCCCCAGAGGTGGTTTCATGAACCGGCTTCCCGAGTACCGATTCGCCGGCCGCATCGCCGTCCTCACCGGCGCGGCCAGCGGCATCGGCGAACACATGGCCTACGGCCTGGCCCACCACGGCAGTGATCTGGTCCTGATCGACGTCGACGAGGACCGGCTGGAAACGGTCGGCCGGCGGATCCGCACCGCACACCCCGGCCTCACCGTGCGGACGATCGTCGCCGACCTCTCCGACCGTACGGCGGTGGAGGCGATCGCCACGCGGGTGCTGGCCGAGCATCCGGCGATCGGCCTGCTCGTCAACAACGCCGGCATCGCGCTCGGCGGCCGGTTCGACCAGGTGTCGATCGACCAGTTCGAGCAGGTCATGAACGTGAACTTCCGCGCGCCGATGCTGCTCACCCACGCCCTGCTGCCGGCGCTGACCGCGACACCCGGCGGACACCTGGTCAACGTGTCGAGCCTGTTCGGCCTGATCGCGCCGCCGGGGCAGAGTGCCTACTGCGCCCGCAAGTTCGCGTTGCGCGGGCTCAGCGAGTCACTGCGCAGCGAACTCATCGACAACGGCGTCGGCGTCACCACGGTGCACCCGGGCGGTATCAAGACCCGGATCGCCGAGTCCGCGCTGGTCGGCGCACACGTACCCGAGGAAGAAATCGAACCGAACCGCAAACTCTTCGCCGCCCTGCTCAGCTATCCCCCGCAGAAGGCCGCGGCACAGATCCTGCGGGCCGTCGCGAAGCGGAAGGCCCGGCTGCTCATCGCCACCAGCGCCAAGGCGCCGGATCTCCTCGCCCGGCTCCTGCCGGTCGGCCATGCCCGGATCGTCCGCGCCGCCACCGTCGCCTCCACCCGCGGCGCGCGTCCGGCGACGGCGGTGGTCCGGAAATGAAGTTCCTTGATGTACGGGGCACGCGCGTGCGCTTGCACGAAAGCGGCGATCCGGCCACCCCGCCGGTGCTGCTGCTGCACGGCATCGGCCGCAGCCTGGAGGACTGGGCGCTGCAGCATCCACTGCTGGACGGCGACTATCGCGTCATCAGCATCGACATGCCCGGGTTCGGCCTGTCCCGGCGGATGCCGTCGCCGACCACCCTCGCGGTACTCGCCGACGGCGTGTGGGCGACCCTCGACACGCTCGGAGAGACCCGGCCCGTCCATCTGATGGGCAACTCGCTCGGCGGTGCCGTGTCGATGGCGATGCTCGCCGCGGCACCCGACCGGGTGTCGACGTTGACGCTCGTCAACAGTGCCGGATTCGGCAAGGAGGTGACGGTCGCCCTGCGGCTGCTGGCCGTACCGGGTATCGGCCGGCAGATGCTGCGCCGCATCGACAGGCTCACCGCGCCCCGGATGGAGCGCATGATCTTCGCCGACCGCACCCTGGTGACCCCCGAGCGCATCGAGATGGCCATCAGGATCGCCCGGCAGCCGGACTTCGTCCCCGTCTACCTGGAGATCGCCAAGGAGCTCGGCGGCCTCCGCGGTGTCGCCGCCGCCTGGCGGACCGAACTCCTGGCCGGCATCGCGGCGTCGGCGAAACCGACCATGCTGATCTGGGGCGAGCGCGATCTCATCCTGCCGAGCAAGCATCTCGCCGCGGCGCGGGCCGCGTTCCCGCACGCGCAGTCGCACCTGTTCCCGCGTTGCGGACACATGCCGCAGATCGAATGTCCGGACGAGTTCGCCGGCCTGGTGCGCCCGATGCTGGCAGGGGTGGCCGTCCCGTAGACATCACCGAGGGGGCACGGTCCGGGCGGCGTGGCGAGGGGTCACCGCCCGGACCGGTCCGGTGCACGGCGGCGCTCTACGCGGCTGCCCGGCGGACGGTCACCTCACTGCGGGCCACGTTGGCGGGGAGGCTGTCGCGGGTCGTGCCGGCGGTCAGCGCTGCCGCGGTCGCCGGGTCGACGACGATGACCGTGAGCTGGAACGTCTCGTCCCCGCCGCTCTCCAGGCCGGCCGGCCCGCAGACGAAGCTCCGTGCTCCGCGGCACACACCGACGACGTGGTGGGCACCGCCGGCACCTTGCCGCCGGAGCAGCCACACCTGGTGGCCGTCGGGCATGTCGACGGTGCCGGTCACCGTGGCGGACGAGCTGACGGTCTCACCGTCACCGGGCTGGCCGATGCTGATCGTCGCGGCCTTCTCCGGCATGCCGGCGCCGCGCAACCTGGCGGTGGACCGCTTCACCGGACGCGCCGGGGCGGTGCCCGCCGGACGGCTCCTCGTACCGGGCAGAACCTTCCGGGCACGGCTCGTGGTCGCCGGTGCCGACGACCGCGACCCGGTCCGGGCACCGGGCATCGACGCCCGCGGGCCGGGCACGAGGCGGTTCCCGGTCGCGGCGGGCGGCACGTACGGTGCCAGGCCGGTTTTCGCCGTGGCGGTGGCGGACGGTGTGACGGCGGGCGGCACGGTGACGGCAGCCGGCGGCCGGAACTCCGGCGTCTCCGCACTCGAACCCGCGGTCCACACGACCACCCCGCCCAGGCTCGCCGCAGCGATCGCGACTCCCACCACCGACGGTTTCCGCACCATCCGTCCGAGGGCGACGGGCGAACGGCCCACCGCTACCACGCGGAGTCCCATCGCCGCCGCACGCAGTCCCAGCACCGTCAACCGGTGCCGTGGCGTCGTCGCCCGGAGCGAGAGCATGGTGGCCCGCACGTCCAGTGCCGCGGGGTCGGGGAACTCGCCGCGCCGCCATGACCGGCCCGGTGCGGGCTCCGCGGGTCGTGAGGGCTTCCGGTGCGGGCTGCCGGGTTCGGACTCCCGGGAGGTGACAACCATCGAACGCCTTCCGCATGATCGACAGGCCGCGGGTGTTCCGCCGGCCGGAACGCCGTGCTCGGCGGCGTCTCCGACCCGATAACCCAGCGAACTCCGATTTGGATGCGGTTGTCCGTAGTGTCCCTTTATGACGCAGCCCTCACCGGCCCGCGCGCTATGGCGCGAGCCGGTGTTCGGACTGCGAGAAGCGCCGGAGGGCGGCCACTCCCCCCGACCGGTCCGGCCGGGCGTCAGCCCAGTTCGCGGCGGCCGTCCGGAAGATCGGCCTCGATGTGCTCCTCGCGGACCGTGCCGGACACCGTCTCCTGCTCGGTAACGGTCTCGGTGGCCAGGCGCACCCGCTCGACGGGCACGGTTTCCGTCTGCACCACCGGCCGTTCGGCGTGCAGGGTGACCTCGTGCTCCGACTCGGTGATGTCCGGGCCGGCGTAGGCGGCCGCGCGGTTCGCCTCGGTGATCGGCTCACGCTCCAGCCGGACCTCCTCATGACTCACCGGTACGGTGATCTGCTCCTGCTTGGTGACCACGTACTTGCGCAGCCGCGCCCGGCCGACCTGCTCGCGGGTGGTGCCGACGCTGAGCCGCTCCTCGGAGCGCGTCATCGCGTCGTCCTCGCCGGAGCTGATGCCACCCGCCCCACGGGACTCCGACATGTCGGCCCCGGCGTACGAGGCGGCGCCGGCCTGGTAGGCGTCATAGGTGTCGTGCCAGTTCATCCCGTAATGCCGGTACAGGACATCGACCTCGTCCTGACCCAGCGGCTCCTCTTCCGACGCGTCGACGTTCGGTGCGTCCTTCACCGTGGCCTTGTCGAACGGGACGATGACACCCTCGTCACGCAGATCGGCGTCCTGCAGCGGGATCAGCGACTCCTTCATGCCGAACAGCCCGGTCCGGACACTGGCCCAGCTCGGCTGCCCGACGCCGTCGCGCCAGACCGTCTCGACCGTACCGATCTTGTCGCCGTCCCGGCCGTAGACCTCGCGGCCGTAGAGCGCGTACACCTTCTCCGCCGTGATCATCTTGATTTCCCCCTTTGGCTGCACTTGCTCCGACACCCGTCCAGTACCCGGCAAGTCATCGGATAGTCGACACAAAAGCCACTATTCGGATTCCGACCGGCCCCGGACGACCGGAACACCGCGGAGGCGATCTCGGCGGGAGCCGGAACGGTGTCAGGCGATGCCGCCTCCGCGGCCGCGGGCAAGCAGGCCGGACCATCCGGGGACCTCGTCGGCCTCGCGCGACGGCGGGCCGACGTAGTCAGCCGACGGGCGGATGATCTTCCCGAGGCGCTTCTGCTCCAGGACGTGGGCGCTCCAGCCGGCCGTCCGGGCGCACGTGAACATGGCCGCGAACATCTCCGCGGGCACGCCGGCGAAGTCCAGGATCACCGCGGCCCAGAACTCGACATTGGTCTCCAGAACCCGGTCCGGTTTGCGTTCGCGCAGCTCGGCCAGGGCGGCCAGTTCCAGTTCGCGGGCCACCTCGTAACGAGGTGCGCACAGTTCGCGGGCGGCCTCCCGCAGGATCCGGGCCCGCGGGTCCTCGGCGCGGTAGACGGCGTGACCGAATCCCATCAGCCGCTGCCCGCTGTCGAGCACCTGTTTGACGTAGCGCCGGGCACCGATGCCCTTCTCGACGGCCTCGATCATGCCGAGTGCCCGCGCCGGCGCCCCGCCGTGCAGTGGCCCGGACAGCGCCGCGATCGCCGCGGACAGGCAGGCCGGAGCGTCGGCCCCGGTGCTGGCGACGACCCGGCCGGTGAACGTGGAGGCGTTCATGCCGTGCTCGGCCGCGCAGATCCAGTAGCGGTCGATCGCGGCGACGTGCCGGGGGTCGGGTTCGCCCTGCCAGGCGATCATGAACCGTTCGGTCGCTGTTCGCCCGGCCTCGACGAGGCTCCGCGGCACCTCCGCCGCCCGGCTTCCGGCTGCCGGTGACGCACCGGAAGGCCCGGCCGCGGGTGCGTGGCGGGCCGGCGGCGGGAACTCGGCCCGGGCGGCCTGAGCCGTGTAGGACAGGATGGCCGCCGAAACCCTCGCCAGGTCGTCACGCGCCTGGGAGTCCGGGATGTCGATCAGCTGACCGAGCCCCCATCGCGGGGCCAGCAGAGCCACCGCGGCCTGCAGGTCGGCCCGGATGTCCCCGGAGTTCTGCACCGGCGCGAGCGTCCCGGCCGCCGGCAGCCCGCGGGTGACGTCGCCGTCGACGAGCAGTCCCCACACGTCCCCGAACGACGCCACCCCGGCGAGCGAGTCGATGTCGACGCCGCGGTACCGCAGCGCCCCGCCGTCCCGGTCGGGTTCGGCGATCTCGGTGTCGAACGCGACGACACCGGCAAGACCTGGATTGACAGTCAACATGCCCTCAATGTGGATTCCGGACATGTTGATGTCAATATTGATTCAGTCAATATGAGAGGATGGTGACATGGCCGCACAACCACTGCTGACCACCGAGGAAGTCGCTATCCTGCTGGGCGTCAAACCCGCCACGGTCTACGCCTACGTCAGCCGTGGCCTGCTCACCAGCCGACGTAACGCGGACGGTAAGAACAGCCTGTTCACCAAGGCCGACGTCGACAACTTCCTGGCGAGCCGGCGACGCACGACCACCCCCGGCATCCAGACCGGCATCACCCTGATCCGGGACGGCAAGCTCTACTTCCGCGGCCGCGACGCCACCGTGCTCGCCCGCACCAGCACCTATGAAGCAGTGGCGGCCTTCCTCTGGACCGGTGAGGGGACCGGCGATCTCAGCGACGGCCACCGGCCCGGACGGCACGCGGAGAGCGACACCGGGCTCCCGGGTGACGACGACCCGGACGGCATCGGTCTCGCCATCAACCACGATCTTCGAGACCTGGCCCGCGACGTGACCCGCCTGCTGCCGCCGACCGCCCGGCTCACCGACCACCTGCGTGTCACCGTCGCCGCCGCGGCCGCCGCCGATCCGCTCCGCTTCGACACCACCCCCGCGGCTGTCGTGGCCACCGGCCGGCAACTGCTCGCCACGATGGTCGAGGGTCTGCCGCCGAGGCAGACGACCCCGGCCCGGCGGCTGTCGTTCGCCGAGGCACTGTGGTCACGGCTCACCGCCGAGGAGCCCACCGATGCGGGACTGCACCTGCTCAACGCCGCTCTGGTGCTGCTCGCCGACCACGACATCGCCGCGTCCACACTCGCCGCCAGGGTGGCCGCGTCCACGCGGGCACACCCCTATGCGGTGGTCGGCGCCGGACTGGCCGCCCTCGACGGCCCGCTGCACGGTGCGGCGAGTGGTCTCGCCTACACACTGCTCGCGGAGTCGGTGTCCGATTCCGGTCCGATGGCCACCGTCTCCGAGCGGCTGCGTGCGGGGCTGCCGATCCCCGGGTTCGGGCATCCGCTCTACCCGGACGGCGATCCGCGCGCCACCACGCTGTTCGATCTGCTCGACGACGGGCCCGCGAAGGAGACCGCACTGCGGCTCGACGCCAATCTGCGTACCCGATCGGGGTCCCCGGCCAACGTCGACCTCGCACTCGCCGCACTCGCCCTGCACTTCGGCATGCCGGCGGACGCCGGTGAGGCGATCTTCGCGGTGGCCCGCACCGCCGGCTGGCTCGCGCACGCCCTCGAGGAGTACGGCGACCGTCCGCTCCGGTTCCGCCCGTCCGGCACCTACGCCGGCAGCCAGCCCGTCTGAGCCCTCGCATGAACAGGCCCGCGAACACGAATCGCCGCGGGCGGAGGGCATCGCCCCGTCACCCGCGGCGTGCCGTGCTCAGGCGGATTCGGCCGCGGCTGAGGTCCGCGTTCGCGGGCGCAGTGCCCGCCGCAACGGCTCGAAGCGGCCGCCGAGTCCGGCCAGCCCGCCCGGCACGAAGTAGACCGCCAGGATGAACAGCGTCCCGAGCACGAACAGCGGCTCCCCGAACGGGCCCGGCAGCGCACCGCCGAGGCGCGCCAGGCGCTGGTCGAGGTAGGCGTACAGCACGCCGCCGAGTACCGCGCCCCACCGGGTGCCGGCGCCTCCGAGCACCGCCATCACGATCAGCGAAAGCGTCAGTTCGGAGGACGCCACGTGCGGCGACGCACCGCCGACCACCAGCGCATACGTCACCCCGCCGAGGCCGGCCAGAGCCCCGGCCAGAACGAAGACCAGGAGCTTCAGCCGGTACGGGGAAAGCCCCAGCACGGCGATCCGGCGCTCGTCGTCACGGAGCCCGGTCAGGGTCCGGCCCAGTGGTGAACGGTCGACGGTGTGCACCACCAGGACGACGACGGTCAGGAAGGCGAGCGCCACCCAGTACAGGTTGACGGTGTTGGTCACCCCGACGAGTGCCGCGGGAAGACCGGCGCTGGCAAGCGGCAGTCCTTCCTCGCCACCGGTCAGGCCGCCCGGATCGCGGCTGATCACGATGTGCCCGACCTGCGCGAACGCGAGCGTCACCATGGAGAACGCGATGCCGGAGGTCTGCAGCGCGACGGATCCGAGCAGCGCGGCCAGCACCGCCGCGGCGAGCACGGTGACCAGCGCCGCCTGCCACAGCGGCCAGCCGTAGTGGCTGATCAGGATGTCGACGCCGTAGGCGCCGGCCGCGATGTAGAGGGCGTGACCGAACGACAGCAGCCCGGACCGGCCGAACAGCAGGTCGTAGCCGAGTGCCAATCCGCCGAACACCAGGCACAGGGCGAGCAGTTGCAGGGTGCCCGGTGAGTTGAGCGGCCCGTCGAACAGACCGGGCAGATGCAGCGTCGACCAGGGCAGAGCGACCGCGACGACGAGCAGAACCAGAGGCGTCAGGCGTTTCACGCGGTGGCCACCTTTCCGGCGAGGCCGGCCGGACGGAGCAGCAGGACGGCGGAGAGCAGGACGACCACGCTCACGTCCCCGGCGCCGGCCGTGCCGTAGTAGTTGACGAACTGCTGGAGCAGCCCGACCGCGACGGCCGCGGCAGCCGCGCCGGCCACCGAGCCGAGCCCGCCGATGACCACCACGATGAACGCGAAGATCAGCAGGGAGGCGCCCTGACCGGGTGAGATGGCGCTGAAGTACATGCCGCCGAGGATCCCGGCGAGCCCGGCCAGCGCGCCGCCGATCGCGAAGACCAGCGTGAACGCGTTGCGCACGTCGATGCCGAGCGCACTGACCATGGCCCGGTTCTCGACACCGGCGCGGATGACCAGGCCGTAGCGGGTGTACCGCAGGAACGCGAGCAGCCCGAGCAGCACGAGCACGGCCGCCCCGATCAGCAGGAACCGGTCGGCGGGCACCTGGGCGCCGGCGACGCCGATGACCTCGGACGCCCACGCCGGCCGCGGGAAGACCCGGGCGTCGGCGCCCCAGACCGACTGCAGCAGTGCCACCCCGGCCAGCGACAGGCCGACGGTGACCAGCACCTGTTCGGTGTGCCGGGTGTAGAGGGGCCGGATCAGCACCAGCTCGACGAGTGCCCCGGTGGCGGCGGCCGCCGCCACGCCGAGCAGCATCGCCGGCAGCAGGCCCCAGCTGCCGGCGACCGACCAGGTGGCGTAGGCGCCGACGGACAGGAACAGTCCGTGCGCGAAGTTGAGCACCCCGGCCAGCCCGAAGACCAGGGACAGGCCGGAGGCGATCAGGAAGTAGAGGGCCGCCAGGCCGAGCCCGGTGAGGGTCAGCAGGACCACGGTGGACATGTCAGTGCCTCCCTGCGGTGGATCCGACGCCGAGCAGCGACCTCGTCGCCTCGGCGTCTCCGAGCAGGTCCGCGGCGCGGCCCTGCCAGGCGGTGCGTCCGGCTTCGAGCACGACGGCGTCGGTGGCGAGGCGGCGGACCACCGCGAGGTTCTGTTCGACAAGCAGTACGGGGACGCGCTCCGCGACCCGCGCCAGCACCACCGCGACGGCCGTGACGACGGCCGGGGCCAGGCCCTTGGTGGGTTCGTCGACGAGCAGCAACCGGTTGGGGTTGAGCAGCACCCGGGCGATGGAGACCATCTGCTGCTGCCCGCCGGACAGGGTGCCGGCCCGTTGCGCGGCCCGCGTCTTCAGTTCCGGGAACAGCTCGTGCACCAGGTCGTAGTCGGGGTCGGGGACGCGTTCGGCGAGGCGCAGGTTCTCGGCGACGGTCAGTCCCGCGAACACGCACCGGTCCTCCGGCACATAGGCGAGCCCGTCGCGCACCAGCTTGTGGGTGGCCCGGCCGAGCACCGGCCGGCCGTCGTACTCGACCGTGCCGGACGCCGGCACCTCGCCGAGCACGGCACGCAGGGTCGTGGTCTTGCCGACGCCGTTACGGCCGAGCAGTGCGGTCACTCCGGTCCCGGCGACGTCGAAGGTGACGCCCTGCAGGATGCGCGAGCCGCCGAGCCGGACGGACAGATCGTTCACGCGCAGGATCACAGCTGCTCCCCCAGGTACGCCTCCTGCACGAAGGCGTCGGCCATCACCGCGTCCGGTGCGTCGCAGGCCAGCAGCGCGCCGTGGTGCAGGACGGCGACCCGGTCGGCGACGTCGAGCACCACGTCCATGTGGTGTTCCACCATGAGCACGCTGCGGCCGCCGTCCGCGGTCAGGCCGCGGATCACCGACACGAGCGCCGGCACCTCCTCGGCGCTGACCCCGGCCATCGGCTCGTCGAGCAGCAGCACCCGCGGTTCCACGGCGAGCAGCAACGCGATCTCCAGCTTTCTCTTCTCGCCGTGCGCGAGCGAACCGGCGAGGCCCCCGGCGCGCTCGGTCAGCCGTACCTCGGTGAGGATCTCGGAGACGCGGACCGCGATGTCGCGGTCGCGCCGGCGGCGCCATGCCAGCGTCGCGCCGCCCCGGCGGGCCTGCACCGCCAGGGCGACGTTCTCGGCGACGGTGAGCGAGCCGAAGACGGCCGAGGTCTGGAAGGTGCGGCCCAGGCCGAGCCGGGCGCGACGGTGCGGGGCGAGCCCGGTGACGTCGTCGCCGTTCAGCAGGATCCGTCCCGAAGTGGGCCGGCGCAGGCCACTGATCAGGTTGAACAGCGAGGTCTTGCCGGCGCCGTTGGGGCCGATGAGGGCCATGAACTCGCCCGGCTCGAGGTGCAGCGTCACGTCGTCGACTATCGGCACGGCACCGATCCGCCAGGTCACGCCGTCGACCGCGACGGTCGCCATGGTGCTCAACCCTTCATCGTCGCGGCCGGTGGGGTGGCGTCCCCGGCGGTGACGGTGCCGGCCGCGGTGACCGCGTCGGGGCCGGTGAGCCGGGCCTGGAACATCGGCTGGAGCAGGGCGTGGTCCTCCGGCCGGACGGTGAGCTTGCCCTTGACCGAGTCGAAGCTGTGGCCCTCGAGCGCCGCGACCATCTTGTCGGCGTCGTCGGGGCTGCTCTGCAGCGCGTGCACGATCATCTGCGCGGCGGCGAAGCCGTCCGGGTGGAACAGGTCGGTCCGCCCGTCCGGTACGGCGGCCTTCAACGCCTGGTAGGCGGCGTTGTCGACAGCTCCGTCGAAGTAGTGGGCGAGCAGGTTCAGCTTCGTTGCGCCCGCGCCGAATCCGGCCCAGGAGGCGCGGATGTCCAGACCGGTGACGACCTTCGTCGAGGAGAGGACGCCCTGCTGGTCGAGTGCCTGCCACATGGCCCCGGCCGTGGTGCCGGCCCAGGCCACGAACACCAGGTCGGGAGCCGCGGCCTTGATCTGGCTGGCGAACGGGGTGAAGTCGGTGGCGTTGGCCGGCACGGCGATGCTGGTGACGGTCGCTCCGGCTCCGCCGAGGACCGCGGTGACAGCGTCGACGTTCGACTTGCCGAACGCCGAGTCGGGGGCGAAGACCAGGACCTTCTTACCGTCACCGAGGTACGACTTCGCGGTCAGAACATCCTGGTACGACTGACGGCCGGACCGGAACGTGTACCTGTTGGCGCCGGTGATCGCGTCGGAGGCGGCCGGGCCGGAGACGAACAGCACCTTGTTCTCGGCGGCGAGCGGGGCGACCTGCAGCGCCACACCCGACGACGTGGAACCGCCGAGCACCTTGTAGCCCTTGCCGATCAGGTCCTTGGCGGCGGCGACCGCCTTGACCGGGTCGCCGGCGTCGTCGGTCCAGGTGACCTCGACGGCCCGGTCGCCGACCTTGCCGGTGCCGCCGGTCGCGTACGACAGGCCCGCTTTGAAACCCTCCGCGTACTGGGCGCCGTAGGTGGCGAGCGGGCCGGACTGGGAGTAGACGATGCCGACGCGGATCGCGCCGTCGGTGGTGGCGGCCTGCGGGCTTCCGCATGCGGTCGTCAAAAGTGCTACCGCCGCGACGGCGGCGGGAATGCGCAAGTACTTCATGCGGCCACACGCTAGAAACACTGCCGCAGCAAAACCACCGGCATCGATCACATGGGATGCGGATCGGTTGTGTGGGCCGGACACATACCAGCGGCGGGCGCGCGGCCCGTACGTTTCCGGCCATGACGACGGCACAGGTGGTCGACCTTGATCTGACGGGCCGGACCGCGCTGGTGACCGGCGCGGGCAGCGGTATCGGGCGTGCATGCGCCGAACGGCTGGCCGCGGCCGGCGCCCACGTGGTGGTGGTGGACATCGACGAGCGGGCCGCGAAGGAGGTGGCCGATGCGACGGGCGGCCGCGCGGTCGCCGCCGACCTGTCCGACCTGGACGCCGTGGACGCCCTCCCGGCCGAGGTGGACGTGCTGGTCAACAATGCCGGGCTGCAGGTGGTGGCGCCGCTGACCGAGTTCCCGCCGGAGAAGTTCGCGCTCCTCCACCGGGTGATGGCCGAGGCGCCGTTCCGGCTCATCAGGCTGGTGCTTCCCCACATGTACGAGCGCGGCTGGGGCCGGATCGTCAACATATCGTCGGTGCACGGGCTGGTGGCATCACCGTTCAAAGCGGCCTACGTGAGCGCCAAACACGCGGTTCAGGGCCTGTCCAAGGTGGCCGCCCTCGAGGGCGCCGCGCACGGCGTCACGTCCAACTGCATCAACCCGGGTTTCGTACGGACGCCGCTGGTGGACAAGCAGATCGCCGATCAGGCAGCGGTGCACGGCATCGCCGAGTCCGAGGTGATCGGGAAGATCCTGCTGGACCGGGCCGCGATCAAGGAGCTGGTCGAACCGGCCGAGGTGGCCGAACTGCTCGCCTACCTGTGCTCGCCACCGGCCCGGCTGATCACCGGATCCTCCCTCACCATCGACTGCGGCTGGACGGCACACTGACGTGATGCAGGAGATCGACATCCCGGTGGCCGGCGGGTTGTTGCGGGCGCTGAGCTGGCCCGGCGACGGTCCGGTCGTGATCGCGGCACACGGGATCACCGCGAATGCGCTGGCCTGGGCCGGCGTGGCGGCGGCACTGCGCGGGCGCGTACACCTGGTGGCTCCTGATCTGCGTGGACGGGCCGGGAGCGCGTCGCTGCCCGGACCGTTCGGCATGGCCGCGCACGCCGCCGACCTGATCGCGGTGGCATCCCACGTCGGCGCGTCACGTCCGGTTCTGGTCGGCCATTCGATGGGCGCCTTCGTGGTCGCCGCCACCGCCGCGCTGCATCCCGACCGGGTCGGGCCGGTGTTGATGGTCGACGGCGGTGTGGCGCTCCCGGTGCCTCCGGGCTTCGACGTCGACGCGGTGCTGCACGCGGTCATCGGCCCGGCCATGGCCCGGCTGTCGATGACGTTCGGCTCCCCGCGGGAGTACCTCGCCTACTTCCGGAAGAACCCGGCCCTCGGCCGTCACTGGTCACCGATGCTGGAGGCATACCTGCTGCGCGACTTCACCGGCAGCGGCTCCTCCTGCAACATCGACGCCGTCCGCGGCGACGCCACCGACATGCTCACGGCACCGCCGCCGGCCCCGTTCCCGCTGCTCTGGGCGCCACGCGGGCTGATGGACGAGGAACCGGGCCTCTACCGCGCCGACCAGCTCACCGGAGTCGACGCCGAGCTCGTGCCGGACGTCAACCACTACACGATCCTGGACGGGCCCGGAGCTCGGCGGGTCGCCGGCCGGATCGCTAGTCTCGCCACATGACCACCGAGCTCTCCCTGATGGAGGCGCTGCACTCCACGCCGGCGCGCCGTTACCTGTCCACCGAGCCGATCGCCGACGACGTGATCCGCGACATCCTGGACGCCGCGATCCGCGGCCCGTCCGCCGGCAACGGGCAGTTCTGGGCCTGGATCGTGGTCCGCGACCCGGACACCAAGAAGCAGATCGCCGGGTGGTACCGGGAGGGCTGGGAACGCCACTACGGCTCCCGCCGCGAGCAGATCCTCGGCTCCCCCGACGGCGGCCCGATGAGCAAGGCCAGCTTCCTGGCGGCCGACCACCTGGCCAGCCACCTCGAGCACGCCCCGGTCTGGATCTTCCCGGTCCTGCTCGGCGCCGCGAAGTCCACCAACCCGCGGCTCGGCTCGTCGATCTACGGCGCCGTCCAGCAGCTGATCCTCGCGGCCCGCGCGCACGGCCTCGGCGCCACCCTCACCACCCTGCACGTCGGCCACGAGGAGGACGTCCGCCGGCTCCTGGGCCTGCCCGACGACGCCCTCACCATGGCGCTGATCCCGCTCGGTCACCCGGCGAAGGGCCGCTGGTCCCAGCCGAAACGGCGCCCCCTGGACGAGGTCGTCCACTTCGAGAAGTTCACCACCGCCTGATCTCGGACGGCGCGCGTCACCGCTCCCGCGGCGGTCCCCGGTGCCGGCGTGGAACTCACGCCGGCTGTCCCGCCGGGGACCGGACCTGCGGAGTATTGACCGACTCCAGTCTAAGGCCCGGACCGGCGCCCGGTCACTCGGTCGATCGACCCCTGTGGAGCTGCCGGAACTCTGCCTAATGTGGCTCCTCGCCGGTTCGTGACGACCGACCCTGGAGGTCCCGCTGTACGACAACGATGTGCTCCGGTCCCGGCTTCGTGGTCTCGCCCGCAATCCCCGAATCCCCGCCGATCTGCTGGCCCGGCTGGCCCACGAACAGCCGAAGGAGGCCGCACGCACCATCCCGTACCGTAAGGAATGGACCGGCGAGCAGTTCGCTGCGCTGGCCGGTCACCCTCTCAGCAAGGTGCGCGCGGCGCTGGCCGAGGCGCTGTACATCACCGCCGAGCAGCGGGCGGTCCTTGTCGAGGACCCCGACCTGACGGTCCTGAGGGTCCTGGCCGAGGGGCCGGACTACTTCTTCGTCTGGGCGTTCAAGCCCCGGCCGACACCGCTACCTGACAGGGCCTACTGGCGGCTGTACGAGCGGTCGCCGAAACTGGCACTGCACCTGACCGTCAACCCGTTCGTGCCGGTGGAGCTGCAGGAACGCCTGGGTGTCGATACGGCACCGGCCGCCGAGAAGCCGCCGGTGAGCCGAGAGGAGGCCGAGGAACAGGCCGCGAGCGACAACGAGTGGACGCGGTCGTGCGCCGCGGCCGAGGCGGCGCTGTCCGCCGGGACCGTGGCGCGGCTGGCCGGCGACCCGTCGCCGCGTGTCCGGCTGGCCGTCTCGATGCGCCCTGAGCTGACCGAGGAGCAGCGGGCCGCCATCGACTACCACGTCGGCCGTGACGACCGGATCACGCCGGCCGACTGGGCGGTCGAGACCCGGGATCCGGCCGAGCAGGCCCGCTGTGCGCGCTCGGCTCACATCGGCCTGCGCCGCAGCGTCGCCTGCAACCCTCACCTGTCCGCCGGCCTGATCGCGATGCTGGCCGGGGACGACGACTTCGCGGTCCGTCTGCTGCTCTGCGAACGGCACCTCGACGTCCCGCCGGACACGGTGCTGACCACGTTCCTGGAGGCCACGACGATGACCCGTGGCCGGCTGCTGCAGCATCCCAGCCTGCTCGCCAGCGGACTGGCCCGGCTGGCCGGCCATCCGGACCCGCAGGCCCGAGCCTTGGCGGTCCGCGACCCGGACGCCGGCCCGGAACTGGTCGAACGGCTCAGCCGTGACCCCGACCCGCTGGTACGGGGCCGGGCCGCCGACGATCCGCGGTTGCCGCTCGATCGTCTGCTGGAACTGTTCGAGGACCCGGAAACCGCCGGCCCCGCAGCCGCCAGCCCGAACCTGCCGATCCCCCTGATGCACCGCATCCTGAGCGATGCCGCCGCCCCCGAAAATCAGGGCACCCCCACCTGACCGAACCCACCGCCGCCCGGCGGGCGGCGGGTCAGCGGGCGGGCGGCTAAACGGCGGCGGGCGGTGAGGGGCGGCGGATCAGCGGGCCAGGGCCGCGTAGCGGCCCTCGGCCCGCAGCAACGCGTCGTGCGTGCCCGACTCGAGGATGCGGCCGTGATCGATCACCGCGATCTGGTCGGCGTCACGGACCGTGGACAGCCGGTGCGCGATGGTCACCGTGGTGCGGCCGCGGGACAGTTCGTCGAAGGCACGCTGCACGGCCCGCTCGGTCTCGTTGTCGAGTGCGCTGGTCGCCTCGTCGAGGACGAGGATGCGCGGGTCGCGCAGCAGGGTGCGGGCGATCGCGATGCGCTGCTTCTCCCCGCCGGAGAACCGGTGGCCGCGGGAGCCGACCATCGTGTCGTAACCGTCCGGCAGGGCCGTGATCAGGTCGTGGATCTGTGCGGCTCGGGCGGCCCGCTCGATGTCGGCGTCCGTGGCGTCCGGTTTCGCGTACCGCAGGTTCTCCCGGATCGTGGTGTGCAGCAGATAGGTCTCCTGGCTGACGACGCCGACGATGCCGGCCAGGTCGTCGAGGGCCAGGTCGCGCAGGTCGACGCCGTCGATCGTGACGCGGCCCGACGTCGGGTCGTGCAGGCGGGCGATCAGGCCGGCGATGGTGCTCTTGCCCGAGCCGGTCTCACCGACGAGGGCGAGCGACGTGCCGGCCGGGACGTCCAGACTCACTCCGGCCAGTGCGGCGGTGGGGCTTCCGTCGTACACGAAAGTCACGTCCTCGAACCGCAGGTGGCCCCGCACCTCGGTGAGCCGGACGGGGGTCGCCGGTTCGCCGATCTCGATCGGCAGGTCGAGGTACTCGAAGATGCGGTGGAACAGCGCGAGCGAGGCGGTGAGCGTGACGCCGACGTCGAGCAGGCTCATCAGCGGCCGGAACAGGCCCGCCTGCAGACCGGTGAACGCGACGAGCGTGCCGATGCTCATCGCGCCGGCCGCGAACGGCAGGCCGGCGGCCAGGTAGATGACTGCCGGGATGATCGCGAACACCACGTTCATGGTGGCCATCCGCCAGCGGCCGGCCAGCTCGGAGCGCAGCTCCAGGTCGATGAGGCGGGCCGAGGAGGCGGTGAACCGCTCGGTCAGCGCGCCGCTCGCACCCATGGTCTTGGCCAGCTGGACACCGCTGATCGACAGGCCCTCGTCGATGATCACGTTGAGGTCGGCGAGCTCGCGCTGCCGCTGCGCGGTGATGGCCTGGCGCATCCGGGCGACGCGGCGGGTCCAGTAGATCGCCGGGGGCAGCGCGATCAGCGACACCAGCGTGAGCTGCCAGGAGAGCGCGGTCATCGCGACCAGCGTGGCGATGACGGTGGTCAGGTTGGCCGCTACGGAGGTGGCGGTCGACGTGACGACCTGCTGCATGCCGCCGATGTCGTTGGTGATGCGGGACTGCACCTCGCCGGTGCGGGTGCGGGTGAAGAAGCCGACGGACTGGCGCTGCAGGTGCGCGAACACCCGGGTGCGCAGCCGGTGCATGACGCGCTGGCCGACCGTGGTCGCGATCCAGGTCTGCACGACGCCGAGCGCGGAGGTGGCCGCCGCGATGCCGACCATGCCGGCGACCAGCAGGATCAGCAGCCGCAGGTCGGACTGCGGAAGAGCGACGTCGATGATTTCGCGCAGCAGGAACGGCGAACCCATCGAGATGACGGACGAGACGACGATGACGGCCACGACGACGGCGAGATGCCGGCGGTGACCGACGAACAGCGCGCCGATGCGGCGCAGCGGAACGGCGCGGGCCTGCGCCTTCTCCGCGGGGGTCAGGGTGCGTGCCGCGCCGCGGCCTTTGCCTTCTGCCAAGAGCGATCCTTTTCTGTACGGCTGCACGCTCCGTGGGCCGTTCGGTGCGATCCACGGGCGCCAGGGTTAAAGCTGAGGTTACCTCAACATGAGGTTACAACGGTAGCCACTGTTAGATTGTTCCCGTGGAGGAGACCCTGGCCGAGTCGTTCTGGGCGGTGACGCGACGCCTGCGCCTGCACACCCGCAACGCTCTGCAGCCGTGGCACGTCTCGCCGTCGCAGTCCCGGGCACTGGGCGTGCTCTCCCGGCACGGCGAGATGCGGCTCAGCGCCGTGGCCGAGCACCTGCGCATCGCGCCGCGATCAGCCACCGAGGTCATCGACGACCTGCAGGAACGCGGCCTGGTCGAACGCCGCCCCGACCCGTCGGACCGGCGCGCCACCCTGGTCGCGCTGACCGGGCAGGGCATCACCACGGCACACGCCATCGACGAGGCCCGCGCCGCCGAGGCCGAGCGCCTGTTCACCGTCCTCAACGCGGCCGACCGGGCCGAGCTGGCCCGGATCCTGCGCCAGTTGCGCGACGCACCCTGACCCCGCCCGCGCGCACCGGCCGGGCGCGGCAGGACGAACCGGATCAGGTGGCCGGGCGCGCCAGGGCGGAGACGCAGCCCGCGGTGCCGGCCGCGCACAGCAGCGAGAGGTAGAGCCCGGACGGCGCGACGAGCAGCCCGGACGCCTCGAGGGTGCCGACGCCGGCGAGCGCCGCGAGGAACCAGACCAGCGCCACCCGCGCCACGTGCCCGAGCGCGTCACGGCCGGCCCCGGTCCGCCGCCGGGCGGTCCGGCCCGGGTGGACACGCAGCGACTCGGCGAACTCGTCGGCCGCCAGCGCCAGCGACGCCGCGTCGATCGCCGAGTTCATCGCCTTCTCGAACGCCTTGAGCGCAGCCCGAGCCCCGGCGTGTCCGAAGTCGATCGCCAGCGCCCGGCCGACCGCCTCCCGCGCGCTCAGCGGCCGCCCGATGGCGAACAGCGCCAGTCCGTAGGTGACCTGCAGGTCGGCGTCGTACCCGGCCAGATCGGCGACGCACCGCAGACCCTCCGCCGCGTCGGTCGGCAGGCCGGCCGCGAGCTGTGCCTCGGCGAGCCGGTTGTGCAGGCGCGGGTTGCCGGGGTCCTCCCGGCAGGCGGCGGCCGCGGCGGCGATGGCCTCGGCGTGGTCGGCGAGCCGGGACCGGGCGTGGCTGAGCCAGAAGAGCGACTCGACGTCGTACGGATCGAAGTGCCACGCGGCCTGCGCGGCGAGCAGCGCGCCGGTCAGGTCGTCGAGGGCGAGCCGGGCACGGGCCATCCGATGCCAGGCACCGACGTTCTCGGGCTCACGCCCGACGAAGGGCGCGAGCAGCAGTTCGGCATTGTGGGCACGGCCGCGGGCGAGCAGGGCATCGGCCTCGGCGAGTAGGGGCTCGGTTCGCACGCCGCCATTGATCGGCAGCCGCCCGCCCCGCTTGCACCCGCGCCCCGGTGCACGTCCGTTGCAAAGCCCGCGCCCGCCGGCCGTACCTCAAAAAGGTCTCCGGCACCGGCAGGTTCAGGGCTTGCGGAGCTCGTCGCGGTAGGAGACCAGCGCCTCGTTCATGCCCTGCAGGAACTTCTCGATGACCTGGAGCTCGTCGACGCCGAACTGGGCCATCACCTGGTCGGTACGCGGGGCCAGCGGCGCGAAGAACGACACGGCGAGGGCCATGCCGGCGTCGGCGTAGCGCAGGTGCACTACCCGGCGGTCGGCGCTCTCCCGGCAGCGGCGCAGGTGGCCACCGCGTTCCAGGCGGTCGATCAGCGCGGTGGTCGCCCCGGACGTCAGGCCGATCGCCTCACCGAGCTTGCCGGGGGTGAGCGGCGTCCCGCGGCGTTCGGCGTGCATGACGGCGAGCAGCGCGTGCATGTCGGTCGCGTGCAGGCGGTGCTGGCCGGCGAAGGCGTGCCCGATGTGCTGCGCCTCGCTGCTGTAGGTGTTCAACAGGTCGACGAGGTCCCTGCGCAACCTGGCGCGTTCCGCAGTCTCGTTCACTTCCACGGGGGTAAGTGTTGCAGATACGTCGCCGGTGATGAACAATCTCGATTGTAAAGATTCTCAGTCTTGAAGACATGCTCTAGGGGGCACCTGCGATGAGAAGGGCATGGGCGACGCTTCTCCTGGCCTTGGTGCTCGGCGGACTGGTGTTCGGGTTTGCCGGGACGACCGAGACCGACAACGATCCGACGTCCTCACTGCCGTCCTCGGCGGACTCGACGCGGGTCGCCGAACTGCAGAAGCAGCTGCCGTCCGGACGGACCAACCCGGCGCTGATCGTCGTCGCCAAGGGCGGGCAGGCACTCACCGACGCCGACCTGGTCACCGTGCAGGGCCTCGGGCAGCCGATCTTCTCCGGGGACCGCAAGGCCGCCCTGGTGACCGTGACGATGCCGGCCACCGGTGACGCCGACGCCACCATCCAGGCCGTCAAGGAGCTGCGTGCCAAGGTCTCCGACGGCCTGCCGGCCGGAGTCACCGCGCAGGTCACCGGCGGCGCCGGGTTCAGCGCCGACCTGTCGGACAGTTTCAGCGGCGCCAACACCAAGCTGCTCATCGTCACGGTCGTGGTCGTCACGATCCTGCTGCTCGTCACGTACCGCAGCCCGATCCTGTGGGTCGTGCCGCTGTTCGTCGTCGGGTTCGCCGACCAGCTGGCCGCCAAGGTGATCGCGCTGCTGTCGCAGCACACCGACCTGGCCGTGAACGGATCGACCACCGGCATCGTCACGGTGCTCGTGTTCGGTGCCGGCACCGACTACGCGCTGCTGCTGATCTCCCGCTACCGGGAGGAGCTGCACCGGTACGAGAGCCGCTTCGAAGCCATGGCCAAGGCGCTGCGCGGGGCCGGCCCGGCCATCGCCGCCAGTGCCGGCACCGTCATCCTCGCCCTGCTCACGCTGATCCTGGCCAGCCTCAAGAGCAATGTCGCACTGGGCATCACCGCGGCCGCCGGCGTCGCCATCGCCGCCGTGTTCGCCCTTGTCGTGCTGCCGGCCGCGCTGGTGATCTGCGGCCGCGGCCTGTTCTGGCCGTTCATCCCCCGGTTCAGTGAGGCCGGCCCGGAGGACGGCAAGGGCCTGTGGGCGAAGGTGGGCCGTGGCGTGGTCCGCCGCCCCGTCGCCGTCACCCTCCTGTCGGCGATCGTGCTCGGGCTGCTGTCGCTCGGTGGGCTCGGCACCAAGGTGGGCCTGTCGCAGGCCGAGCAGTTCCGGGTCGAGGCCGAATCGGTGCAGGGCCTGGAGACGCTCAGCAAATACTTCCCGGCCGGTGCCGCCGGTCCCGCGGTGATCCTGACCGAACCCGCCAAGGCGGAGCAGGTGCTGGCGACCGTCTCCGGCACCGGGGGCGTCGCCCAGGCCCGCATCGCCGAGCAGACCGCCTCCCAGGTCAGCATCAGCGCCGTGCTGGAGGCCGCACCGGACACCGCCGAGGCGTTCCGCACGATCCGTGACCTGCGGGCGAATCTGGACGGCGAGGCGCTGGTCGGCGGTACGGTGGCGACCGCCCTGGACACCCGCGACGCCGCCCGCCGCGACCTCGGCGTCATCGTCCCGGTGATCCTGGCCGTGGTGTTCCTGGTGCTGGTCGCGCTGCTGCGGGCGATCGTGGCACCGGTACTGCTGATGATCACCGTGGTGGTGAGCTTCGTGGCCTCGCTCGGCGCCGGTTCGTGGCTGTTCCGGAACGTGTTCGACTACCCGGCACTGGACAACTCGGTACCGCTGTTCTCGTTCCTGTTCCTGGTCGCGCTCGGTGTCGACTACAACATCTTCCTGGTCACCCGGGCCAAGGAGGAGGCGGCCACCCGGGGCACGAAGGACGGCATGGTGCACGCGCTGGCCGTCACCGGTGCGGTCATCACCAGCGCCGGCATCCTGCTGGCGGCGGTGTTCGCGGTCCTCGGCGTGCTCCCGGTGGTCACCCTGACCCAGATCGGCGTGATCGTCGGTATCGGGGTGCTGCTGGACACGCTGCTCGTCCGTACCGTGCTGGTGCCTGCCCTCGCCACCCTCACCGGGGACCGCTTCTGGTGGCCGGGACGCCCGCAGGCGGCCGCGGCACCCGCCGGCGGCGACGCGGACCAGACCAAGCCGCGGCCGGACTGGGACACGGTGAACCGCACGCAGATCGCCGAGTCCGCCGGGGACACGAACCGCTGAGACCCGCAAACAAAACCGGCTGACCTGCACCGCTGTCTCAGGCACGTTGAGGCAGCGGTGAGGGCCAGCCGGCGTTCAAGGACGGGTCAGCGGGTCAGGGGCATGCCGGCGAACGGGATCGCCGCCGGTGCCGGACCGGTGTCCCCGGCCGGGTGCCGCCACACGCCACGGCGGCGCAACTCGGGCAGCACGCCCTCGCCGAACTGGTACGCCTCCTCCAGGTGCGGGTAGCCGGAGAGGATGAACTCGTCGATGCCGAGGGCCGCGTACTCCTCGATCCGGTCGGCGACCTCGGTGTGACTGCCGACCAGGGCGGTGCCGGCGCCGCCCCGGACCAGTCCGACACCGGCCCACAGGTTCGGCGCGACGACCAGGCCGTCGCGGTCGCCGCCGTGCAGCTCACGCATCCGCTGCTGCCCCACCGACTCGCTGCGGGCCAGGCCTGCCTGCACGGCCTCGATGTCGGCCGGGGACACGTTGCGCAGCAGGCGTTCGGCCTCGGCCCAGGCCGCCTCGGCGGTGTCACGCGTGATCACGTGCAGGCGGATACCGAAGCGCATGTCCGGCTTGAGCGTGCGGATCCAGGCCAGCTTCCCGGCCACCTGCGCGGGCGGTTCACCCCAGGTCAGGTAGACGTCGGCATGTGCCGCGGCGACCGGGCCGGCCGCTTTCGACGACCCGCCGAAGTAGATCGCCGGACGCTGCGCGGGGACACGGGCCAGGCGAGCCTCCTCGACCTGGATGAACGAACCCGCGTACGAGATGGTCTCGCCCCTCAGCAACCCGTTGACCACCGTGAGGAATTCGCCGGTCCGCGCGTAGCGCGAGTCCTTGTCGAGGAAGTCACCGAACTGGCGCTGCTCGTGCGATTCGCCGCCGGTGACCACGTTGAGCATCAGGCGGTCGCCGGAGAGGCGCTGGAAGGTCGACGCCATCTGCGCCGCGAGCGTCGGTGAGATGAGGCCGGGCCGGAAGGCGACCAGGAACTTCAGCCGCTCGGTGACCTCGGTGAGCATCGCGGTGGACAACCAGGCGTCCTCGCACCAGGCTCCCGTCGGGGTGAGCGCGCCGACGAAGCCGAGCTGCTCGGCGCTGCGGGCGATCTGCCCGAGGTAGCCGATCGTCAGGGGGCGCACGCCGTCGGCGGTGGCCACGATGTCGCGGCTGTCGCCGTTGGTGGGGAGAAACCAGTGGAAGTCCATGCGGCCAACACTATCTACAACTCCTATGGAATCGATAGGATGTGTCGCCATGAACGAGGGTGTATACGACGAGCGCCGACTGCGCGACTTCATGGCCGGGCGGACCAGCGGTTTCTCCCGGCGGACCCTGCTCGCGCTGACCGCCGCCGCAGGTGTCGGCGCGGCCCTGCCGGGTAGCCCCGCACACGCCGCCGGGCCGATCGTCAAACCGCTGCCGGCCGACCTGTTCCGCAGTCTCGGCACCAACGCCGAGACACTCTGGTCAGCACTCAAGGGCCAGGGCTACTACGTGCCCGTGGATCGCTTCTTCGTCCGCAACCACACGGTCACCCCGGCGATCGACGCGTCGACGTGGAGTCTGGAGATCTCCGGCTCGGGTACCAGGACCGCCCACTTCACGCTCGACGACCTCAAGCGCCTGCCGAGCGTGACCCGGCCGGTGGCGATCGAGTGCGCCGGCAACGGCCGGGGCTACTTCACCACCCAGCAGGGCCAGACCGTCGCCGGCACCGCGTGGCGGCTCGGCGCCATCGGCGTCGGCAAGTGGACCGGCGTCCGGCTCTCCACGGTGCTGCGCAAGGCCGGGATCAGGAAGAGCGCCGTCGACGTCCAGCCGATCGGCCTCGACCCGAACTTCGTCAGCGGCGGCGTGGACCTCGGCCCGGTCCGCCGGCCGTTCCCGATCCGCAAGGCGTTCGACGATGTGCTGCTCGCCTACGAACTGAACGACGAGCCGCTCCCGCCGGACCACGGCTTCCCGGTACGGGTGGTCGTCCCGGAGTGGATCGGGATCTCCTCGATCAAGTGGGTCGGGCGGATCGAGGTCTCCGCCGAACCGCTCTTCTCCCCCTGGAACACCCAGTTCTACCGGCTGTTCGGGCCGCAGTTCCCGGCCGAGGGCGCGCCGTTCGATCGACAGGTCGTCAAGAGCGCCTTCGAACTGGACCCGGGCGCGACGTTCCCGGCCGGCGTGCGGACCCGGCTCACCGGTCGCTCGTGGTCGGCGGACGGCCCGATCCGCAAGGTCGAGGTCAGCACCGACGGCGGTACGACGTGGCGGCGCGCGCGGCCGTACGGCTCGACGCCGGGCGGGGTCTGGCAGCGCTGGGAGTACGACTGGACGCCGGCGGCCGGGGAGCACGTGCTGCTGGCCCGGGCCACCGACGTACGCGGCAACACCCAGCCGGAGGTCGCCGAGTTCAACACCCTCGGTTACCTCTTCGACGCGGCCGTCCGCGTGCCGGTGACCGCGGGGTAACACCCTGGGATAGTGTGCCGCCCATGCCGTCGGGAAAGGCCACGTCCAGCGACGTCGCGGCGGCCGCGGGCGTCTCCCGTTCGGCGGTGTCGTTCGCGTTCAACAACCCTCAGCGGATCTCGGTGGCGACCAGGGAACGGATCCTGGCCGCCGCCGAGGCGCTGGGCTACGCGCCGAGCACTCTGGGCCGGATGCTTCAGGCCGGCACCACCAACTCGATCGGGGTGCTGCTGCCGCAGGGGCTGGGGCGGATCCTGGAGAACCCGTACTACTCCCGCTTCCTGATGGGCGCCGGGCAGGTGTGCGACCAGGAGGGATACACCCTGCTGCTGACGCCGCCGCTGCAGGATTCGGTGCTCAGGGCGATCCCGTACGCCGCGGTGGACGGCTTCGTGGTGTGCGGGCTGGAGGCCGACCGGGGCGAGGTGGCCGAGCTGACCCGCCGCGGCATCCCGTTCGTGCTGATCGACAGCGACCGGCTGGAAGGCGCGCCGAGCGTCGAGGTCGACGACCGGGGCGGCGCCCGGGAGGTGGCCCGTTACCTGCTCGAACTCGGGCATCGCCGACTGGCCGTGCTCTCCATCGACCCGGGCGCCGAGGTGCCGGTGCGCGGCTATCGCGGTCCGCTGGCGCGGCGGATGGCCGGTATCGCGGATGCGCTCGCCGAGTTCGGGCTGACGATGGCCGACGTACGGCTGGCCGAGGTTCCGGTGACCAGGGCCGAGGGCTACCGCGCCACGATCGCTCTGATGTCCGGCGATCCGATGTCCGGCGGGGAGCCGCCGACGGCCGTGCTGGCATTGTCGGACGTGCTGGCGTACGGGGCCGTGGATGCCCTGCAAGAACTTGCAATCAAAGTGCCCGCAGAGGTGTCCGTGACGGGGTTCGACGACCTTGCGGAGTCCTCCTGGTTCCGGCCCCGGCTCACCACCGTGCGACAGCCGATCGTGACCAAGGGACGGATGGCCGCCGAGTTCCTGATCTCGGCAATCAGGGGTGAGGAACAGCACCCGCACCACACTCTCGGCACCTCACTGATCGTCCGGGAATCCACCGCGAAACCGGCATAACGGCGCGCTGCAAGAACTTGCTGCAAGAAAGCAGCGCCCAACCTATGTAACACGTGTTAGTAAGCTGCTAGCGTTCGTCGCCATGACGGACCAACTGATCGCACCGCCCACCGTGGAGGCGCCCCCCGCATCGTGGTGGCGCAACGCGGTCATCTACCAGATCTACCCGCGCAGCTTCGCCGACTCCAACGGCGACGGCATCGGTGACCTGCCCGGCATCCACAGCCGGCTGCCGTACCTGCGGGACCTGGGCGTGGACGCGGTGTGGCTCTCGCCCTTCTACGCCTCGCCCCAGGCGGACGCGGGTTACGACGTCTCCGACTACCGCACCGTCGACCCGATCTTCGGCACCGTCGCCGACGCCGAACGGCTGATCTCCGGCGCCCACGCCCTCGGCCTGCGGGTCATCGTCGACCTGGTTCCGAACCACTCCTCCGACCAGCACGAATGGTTCAAGCGCGCGCTCGCCGACGGGCCCGGCTCGCCGTTCCGCGAGCGCTACCACTTCCGCCCCGGCAAGGGCGAGAACGGTGAACTGCCGCCGAACGACTGGCCGTCGATCTTCGGCGGCCCGGCCTGGACCCGCGTCGACGACGGCGAGTGGTACCTGCACCTGTTCGCCCCCGAGCAGCCCGACTTCAACTGGGACCACCCGGCCGTACGCGACGAGTTCAAGACCATCCTGCGGTTCTGGCTCGACCTGGGCGTCGACGGTTTCCGGGTCGACGTGGCACACGGCATGGTCAAGGAGGACGGCCTGCCCGACCTCGGCGACGTCGGCGAATGGCACCTGCTCGGCGCCGGCGAGAGCCCGTTCTTCGACCGCGAGGGCGTGCACGAGATCTACCGCGACTGGCGCCGGATCCTCGACGAGTACCCCGGCGAGCGCATCGCCGTCGCCGAGGCGTGGGCGCCGACGCTGGCCCGCGTCTCCAACTACGTCCGTGACGACGAGCTGCACCAGGCGTTCAACTTCAGCTACCTCGGCACCGCCTGGAACGTGCACGAGCAGCAGCAGATGATCGACGAGTCGCTCGCCGCCATGCGTGTCGTAGGCGCCCCGACCACCTGGACCCTCTCCAACCACGACGTGGTCCGGCACACCACCCGCCTGATGCAGAAGATCGACGGCGAGGCGGCCGGCCGCAAACCCACCGAGGTGGACGACGAGGCCGGTCTGCGCCGTGGCCGCGCGGCGTCCGCGCTGATGCTGGCACTGCCCGGTTCGGCCTACCTCTACCAGGGCGAGGAACTCGGGCTGCCCGAGGTCATCGACCTGCCGCCGGAGGCACGTCAGGACCCCGCCTTCCACCGCGCGGCAGGTCAGGACGGCTATCGCGACGGCTGCCGGGTGCCGATCCCGTGGAGCGGCGACCGGGCACCGTACGGCTTCGGCCCGGACGGCGGCGGCAGCTGGCTGCCGCAGCCGGAGGCGTGGGCGGCACTCAGCGTGGCCGCGCAGGCCGGCGTCCCCGGCTCCACCCTCGAGCTCTACCGCTCGGCCCTGGCCATCCGCAAGACCGAACCGGCGCTGGCACCGACGGACAACCTGCGCTGGATCGCGGCGCCGGCCGGCGTACTCGCCTTCGAACGCGAGGTCGAGGGCGCCCCGGTCTTCCGCTGCACGGTCAACATGAGCGACGAGCCGGTCGCGGTCGGGCGGCCCGGCGAGCTTCTGCTGGCCAGCGGCCCGGTCGAGGGCACCGCCGACAACCTCGTCCTGCCGCCGGACACCACCGTCTGGTGGTCCATCCCCCGGTGAGAGACGTCCGGCCATCCCCGCCGTCGGCGGGGATGGCCGGACCTCTGCCAGTACGGCGCACCCGGTGCGGAGTCGGTGGCAGAGCGGGAGCAAGGCTCAAGGCGGGTCACCGGGGGCCGATCGGCAGCGCGTGATCGATGACCGTGCCGAAGAGCCGCTCCACGACGGCGACCGCACCCCGGCTGTACACCGCCAGCCGCTCGGGGCTGTCGCGGCGGCCGCCCGCGACGGGGTCGTGGGCGGATGATGCGCCGTGGACGGGACGGTCTGCGCCGTACCCGCCGGTGGGTGATCTCGTCGTTCATCGTCTCGCTGGCACTGCTGTCCGGGTTCTCGCTGGTGGACGACCGGCGACACGCCGCCATCGTCGAGGACCTGGTCCGGGACGCCGAGCGGGTGGCCGCCTACCAGCAGGCCGCCTATCTGTCGGCGTACGAGATGTCGCTGATCCAGGCGGCCGCCGACGACCCGGCCGGGGCCGCCCGGCAGCGGGTGCTGACCGTGGACGACGAGACGTACCGGGCGACCCTGGCGATCGCCGCGGTCGCCGAGGACCGCGCGGACGTGACCGAGGCCGGCACCATCGCGCGGCGGCAGGTCAACCTCCGTCAGGTGATCATCTGGTATCTGTCGCTGCTCGACCGCGGCGAGACGGCGAAGGCACGGGACACGCTGGAGACCGTCATCGCGCCCACCTACCGGCGCAACACCGACCGGCTGCTGCGGCTGCGCGACCGCTCCCAGCAGAGCTACGCACGGCATCAGGAGACCGCCCGGCAGGACTCGCACCGGCTGGTCTGGGGCGGTGGCGTCACGTTCGCGCTGAGCCTGCTCGTGGTGGGGCTGTTCGGCTGGCACACCCGCGCGCACCGCCGGCAGGTCGAGGCGCTCGCCGCCACCGACATGCTGACCGGGCTGCCGAACCGGGCCGCCTTCACCAACGGTCTGCAGAAGGCGCTGGCCGCGACCCGGCCGGACCCGTTCAATCCCGGTATCACCGTGCTGACCGTCAACATCGACGGCTTCCGGCATGTCAACGACCAGCTCGGCCCGCACGTCGGCGACCGGCTGCTGGCCGAGGCCGGATGGCGGCTGTCCGAGGCGGTCCGGGACAGTGACCTGGTCGCGCGGACCGGCGGCGACGAGTTCGCGATCCTGCTGCGCGACCTGGACCCGGCCCGCACCGATGTGGTCGCGGCCCGGCTGCGGGAGGCGTTCGACCAGTCGTTCCAGCTCGACGACATCACCGTCGACCTGGAGATCAGTATCGGGGCGGCGGCCGCCGCACCGGACGACGACGTGACCACCCTGCTCGGGCACGCGGACAGCGCCATGCACGACGCGAAACAGCAGCACGGCAGTTTCCGCCGGTTCAGTGGCGGCAGCGGGCAGGACAGTGCCGACCGGCTCACCCTGCTCGGCGATCTGCGGCGCGGGCTCACCGACGACTCCCAGTTCACCCTGCACTACCAGCCGAAGGTGTCCCTCATCGACGGTTCACTGTCCGGGGTGGAGGCGCTGGCCCGCTGGTACCACCCGACCCGGGGGCCGGTGCCGCCGGGACAGTTCGTGCCGGTGCTGGAAACCACCAGCCTCATCCACCCCTTCACCGAGCGGGTCCTCACCATCGCCCTGCAGCAGGCCCGCACCTGGCTGGACGCCGGGCACCGGGTGCCGGTCGCGGTGAACGTGTCCACCCGCAGCCTGCTCGAGGAGTCGTTCCCGGGGCGGGTGGCCGCACTGCTGGCGTCCACCGGGGTGCCCGGGGAGCTGCTGTGCATCGAGATCACCGAGCACACCGTGCTGTCCGACCCGACGACCACCATCGAGGCGCTGCGCCAGGTCCGTGAACTGGGCGTGAAGACGTCGATCGACGACTTCGGCACGGGCTACTCGTCGTTGACGTACCTCAAGTTGCTGCCCGTCGACGAGTTGAAGATCGACCGCTCGTTCGTGGCCGACATGGTCGCCGACTCCTCCAGCCACGCGCTCGTGGCCTCGGCCGTGGACCTGGCCCACAACCTGGGTCTCACCGTGGTGGCCGAGGGCGTCGAGGACGTCCCGACCGCGGTGGCGCTGAGCGGGCTGGGCTGTGACACCGCCCAGGGTTACCACTTCGCCCGCCCGGTGCCGGCCGCCGACCTCGATCTTGGCGGCTGCACGCCACCGCTGTCCCAGCTGCGCTGAGACAGCGGTGAGCGACAGGTCTCAGGGTTTGCGGGCGACCGCGCCGTACTCGTCGACCTCGCGCAGGTCCTCGCCGGCGGCGTCGGGTGCGGGACGCCACCTCGAGCACGGCACCAGGCCGGGCTCCAGCACCTCGAGGCCGTCGAGGAACCGGGCGATCTGGTCGGGGTGGCGCAGGTGGTAGCTGAGCGGGGCGTTCGCGTTCCACACGCCGATCGCCTCCTCGAAGGCCGGCCCGTCGAGCACGTTGGTGCCGTCGGCGGTGATGAGGAAGCTGCCCGGCGGCAGCGCCGCCAGCAACTCCCGGACGATGGCGATCGCCTGCTCGATGTCGGGCACGTGACCGAGAATGTTCATCAGGATCAAGCCGACCGGCTGGTCCAGGTCGAGCGTGCCACGCGCCGCCGCGATGATCTTCGCGGGCTCGTGCAGGTTCGCATCGATGTACTCGGTGCGGCCCTCGGGCGTGCTGGTCAGCAGCGCACGCGCGTGTGCCAGCACCAGTGGGTCGTTGTCCACGTAGACGATCCGCGCGTCTCCGGCCGCGGCCTGCGCCACCTGGTGGGTGTTCTCCGCCGTCGGCATGCCGGTGCCGATGTCCAGGAACTGCCGGATGCCGGCCTCTTTCACCAGAAAGGTGACGGCCCGCTTGAGGAACGCCCGTGAGTGGCGTGCCACCACGGTGATGTCCGGGTAGAGGTCCGCGAAATCGTCGCCGACCGCCCGGTCCACCGGGAAGTTGTCCTTGCCGCCCAGCCAGTAGTTCCACACCCGTGCCGAGTGCGGCACGCTGGTGTCCAGTTTGGCGGCGTCACGGTCGGTCATGGCGGCTCCCGTCGGCGGGCGTCACTGTCGGCGACGAGCATACGCCGACCCCCGAAGTGGTCCACACCGGACGGTGACCGCCACGGCAGCGGCATCCCCGTCAACCCGGCTGTCGTGTGCCGCTGTCTCAGCGCGTGTGAGACAGCGGTACGCGACAGCCGGGAACATCTCATACCGCGGGACCGCCGGCCGATCATTCGCGTCGCCACTGTCCCACGATCTCCGAGGTCAACCCATGCCAGTTCTGTCCCGCCCCGCGATCCTCCTCGCCGCCGCATCGGTCGCGGCCGGGCTCCTTGTCGCGCCGGGCGCCGCCCACGCCGGGGCCGGCACCACCGCCGAAACGGCGACCGAGCTCAGCGCCGCCGAGATGAAGGCCGCGGTGGCGGCCGTCGCCGAGGCGACCGAGGCGGCCGGCGCCACGGGCTGGGCGGCGCGGGCCGACTTCAGCATCTCGGCCGGCGGCAACAGCCTCACCGGCTGGCAGCGGCTCCGGATCGACCGGGTCCGGTGGGCGGCCGACTCCACGTTCGCGCTCAGTGGGCAGGCCGAGTCCCGGTCGGTCCTCAAGCAGGGCGCCGGCGTCTACGACCCGGTCGCCGACGGCATGGGCCGCTCGGCGCTGAAGATGATGGGACGGCCCGCGGTCCGGTACGTCTTCGAGGCCGACCCGTCGGTGACCCTGGACAAGGCGGCACCCGGCCCGGTGGAACTGGCCGCGCCGACGGTCGGCGCCGGGACCCGGACGGTGCACGAGGACGGCACGATCGACTACCGGTTCAGCGAGCCGACGGTGGGCGACGTGACCCTGCACACCGATGTGTCGTCGGTGCTGACCTCGGCCGAGTCCGACCTGTCCGACGACGGGCTGACCGTGTCGATGGCGATCGGCTACACCTACGGCGAGCAGGACGTCGCGGTGCCCGCCGCCGGCGAGACGATCGACGCGAAGACGCTGGCCGCCGGGGTCGCGTACCTCGGCATGGCCGGCACCGTGAAGTCCGCCGCGACCGGCGGTGCCGCCGACACCCGCAAGGCGGCCAAGGGCGGCACGGTCAAGGTGGCGACGCTGCGCACGCTCGTCGGCCGGAAGGCGGCCGCGGCCAACAGATCCGCCGGGGTGGCGATGGTCAAGGTCAAGAACATCACGGCGGGCGTACGGGTGTACGCCACCAACCCGTGGACGAAGAAGTCGGCCGCCTACACGGTGAAGGCGTCCGGCAAGAAGGTCGTGACGAAGAAGGCGTGACCGCCGCGGGGGTGGAGCGCGTGACACGCCCCACCCCGCGTGGTGACCCGCGCCCCGGAGCGCGGGTCACCACGCGAGGCCGTGGGTCAGGCGGTCACGCGGTCGCGGATGGCGTGGCCGATCTCGGCTCGCAGGGCCGCGAACTCGGGGAGGCCGCGCAGCTCGTCGGCGGCGATGCCGGTACGCGGCAGGTCGATCCGCAGATCCAGGGCGATCCGGCCGGGCCGCGGGGTGAGGACCACCACCCGGCTGCCGAGGAACACCGCCTCGTCGACGCTGTGCGTGACGAAGACGCTGGTGCGCCCGGTCTCGACACTCACCTGCCGCAGATCGTCCTGGAGTTTCTCCCGGGTGAGCGCGTCCAGGGCCGCGAACGGCTCGTCCAGCAGCAGCAGGGGGTTGTCGACGGCCAGCGCCCGGGCGATGGCGACGCGCTGCTGCTGGCCGCCGGAGATCTGCCAGGTACGCCGCTTGGCGACGTCGTGCAGACCGACCCGGGCGAGCAGTTCGTCGACCCGGCCGGCCCCGGCGGGCTGACCGGCGTACTTGAGCGCCAGCGCGACGTTGCCGCCGACGGTCTTCCACGGGAACAGCCGCGGCTGCTGGAAGACCAGCCCGGCTCCGCGCCCCGGAACGGGTGCCGTGCCGTCGGTCAGCACGGTCCCGCTCGTGGGCTGCTCGAAACCGGCGATCAGGCGCAGCAGCGTGCTCTTGCCGCAGCCGGACGCGCCGACCAGGACCAGGAACTCCCCCGCCGGGACGGTCAGGTCGATCGGGCCGACCGCCGTGACGTCCCCATAGGAATGGGAGAGGCCGTCGATGACGATCGCGTCAGCTGAGGACACCGGGCAGTCCCTTGACGTAGATCGCCTTCTGCACGTCGGCAAGCGACGGCACGGCGTCGATCTTCTGCTGCGACTTGAGGAACTCGGCGGCGCTGACCAGGTTGTCGGCGAGCTTGCCGGGCGCGCCCTCGGTGCCCAGCCACTCCGGCGAGGACAGGTCGGCCGGCTTGAGGAAGACGCCCTGGGACAGCTGGGCCTTGGCGTCGGCGGCCGGCAGGTTCAGCTCGGTACCGACGGCCTTGGCGGCCGCGTCCGGGTCCGTCGCGATGATGTCGAGGGCCTGTGCCTCGGCCTTGCGCCACGCGTCGACGGCTGCCGGGTGCGCGGTGGCGAACGCGGTGGACACGACACCCAGGTCGAGCGTGGGCTTGCCGCCGGCGGCCAGTTCACGGCTGGTGATCAGGACCTTGCCGTTCTTCTTCAGCGCGTCGAGCGACGGCAGCCAGCTGTACGCGGCGTCGATGTCACCGCGGGTCCAGGCGGCCAGGATGTCCTGCGGCTCGAGGTCCACGATGGTCAGCTCGGACTCCTTGACCCCGGCGGAGTCGAGTGCCGCGAGCAGGCTGTAGTGGGCGGTGGAGGCGAACGGGGTGGCGACCTTCTTGCCGCGCAGCCCGGCCACGTCGTCGACGCCGGAACCGTTGCGGGCCACCAGCGCCTCGTTGTCACCGGCCACGTCGAGGACGAACGCGACCTGGTAGGGAATGTTCAGCGGGGCGGACAGGCCGCGGGCCACCGGGCTGGAGCCGATCGCCGCGATGTCGACGCTCTTGGCGACGAACGCGGTGTTGATGCTGGCCCCGGAGTCGAACTTCGTCCAGGTGATCTTGTAGTCGGGCAGCGCCTTCTCCAGGAGCCCCTGGTTCTTGACGATCAGGTCACCACTCGGGAACGCCTGGTACGCGATCCGGATCGACTTCTCTTCGGGGTTGTTTCCGCCGCTGGCGGCCCCGTTGCCACAGCCGGCCAGCAGCAGGACGGCGGTTGCGGCGGCGAGGAACTTCTTCACTGGAACGATTCCCTATCTATGCGCGGCCCCGCCACGGGATCAGCCGTTCTTCGCTGATCCGCAGCAGAGCGTCGATGAGCAGGCCGGAGAGGCCGATGGCGAAGAGGCCGAGGACGACCACGTCGGTCTGGGAGTAGCGCTGGGCGTCGCGGATCATGCCGCCGATGCCGGGTACGCCGTTGATGGTCTCGGCGGCGACCACCGAGGAGTACGCCACCCCGACCGCCAGCCGGATGCCGGTGAAGATCTCCGGCAGCGCGTTCGGCAGCACCACGTCGCGGATGGTCTGCCAGCGGCCGGCCCCGAGCGCGCGGGCCGCCTCGACCAGGCCGGTCGGTGCACCGTGGACAGCGGCGGCGGTGGCCACCGCGACGGGCGGCAGGGCGGCGATCGACAGCAGCCACAGCTTCGGGGTCTCGTCGATGCCGAACCAGATGATGAACAGGCTGAAGTAGGCCAGCGGGGGCAGTGCGCGAACGAACGTGACGACCGGTTCGGCGACCACCCGCAGCCAGCCGACGGTGCCGAGGAGTACGCCGAGCAGCAGGCCACCGGCCACGCCGATGGCCGAGCCGATGACGATGCGCCGCAGCGAGACGCCGAGGTGCTCGATGAGCAGGTGGCCGCTGTATCCCCGTACGCCGTCATGGGTCGTCGAGGTGGTGATGAGCTGGTCCCACACCGCACCGGGTGAGGGGATGAAGGTCGGGTTGTTCATGACCCGCGCCGTCAGCTCCCACAGCAGGTAGAGCGCGACCAGAGCGAGGAGGCGCAGCGTGAGCCGGCGACGGAGGCCGCCGCCGGGCGCGAGCGCCGCTCTCTCCACCGGCGGAGCGGGTGGTGCGGAGGCAAGGGTGGTGGTCACGGGATTCTCCTGGCAGGGGAGCTCGGGAATGCCCGGTATTCCTATCGCATCTATGGGCTTACAGGCAATACCCGTCCCACGCGCAACAACCTCGTTAAACATATATAGCTGATAGGACTTGAGGGAGATGCGGGCCGCTGCCTAGCGTCGTCGGCATGAGCGTCCTCACCCCGCCCCGGCAGCGGACCGCCGCCGGCGACGATCTCGTCGTCGTCCCCGCCAGACATCCCTGGCGGTGGGCCGCGACCGCGCTCGTGCTGGTGCTGCTCGCGCAGTTCGGGCACGGCCTGGTCACCAACCCCGGCTGGGACTGGGGGACGTTCGCCGGGTACTTCCTGGAGAAGACGGTCGTCGAGTCGTTGCTGCTCACCCTCGAGCTGACCCTCGCCGGTGCGGTCCTCGGCTTCCTCGGCGGCATCCCGCTCGCCGCCATGCGGCTGTCGTCCGACCCGGTGCTGTCCGTGGTCAGCTGGACCTACATCTGGGTGTTCCGGTCCGTGCCGCTGCTGGTGCAGCTGCTGTTCTGGGCCAACCTCGGCTACCTCTACGAAACGCTGCAGGTCGGCATCCCGTTCGGGCCGGGTGTCTCGTTCCCGACCGTCAACCTGATCAGCTCGTTCGGAGCGGCGGTCCTCGGCCTGGCGCTGCACGAGGCCGCGTACGCGGGCGAGATCATCCGGGCCGGTCTGCTCTCGGTCGACTCCGGCCAGCACGAGGCGGCAGCCGCGCTCGGCATCCCGAAGTGGCGGCAGTTCACGCGGATCGTGCTGCCCCAGGCGATGCGCGCGATCCTGCCGAACGCCGCGAACCTGCTGGTCAACCTGCTCAAAAGCACGTCCGTCGTGTACATCCTGGCAATCGGTGAGCTGTTCTACCAGGTACAGGTGATCTATGGCCGCAACGGGCGGGTCGTGCCGCTGCTGATGGTCGCGACGGTCTGGTACGTGATCCTCACCGCGCTGCTGTCGGTCCTGCAGTACTACACCGAGCGGCACTTCGCCCGCGGCGCCGTCCGGACGCTGCCGCCCACCCCGTTCCAGCGACTGAAGGCGGCGATCAAGCGATGATCCAGCTCACCGGCGTGCGCAAGTCGTTCGGTGGCACCGAGGTGCTGCGCGGCGTCGACCTGTCGGCGAAGGCCGGCACGGTCACCGTGATCCTGGGCCCGTCCGGCTCCGGCAAGTCCACCCTGCTGCGCTGCATCAACCGCCTGGAAAAGGCCGACAGCGGCACGGTACGGGTCGACGGCGAATTGATCGGCTACCGGCAGAACGGCAACCGGCTGCACGAGCTCAGCGAGCGGCAGATCCTCCGGCAGCGCGCCAGGATCGGCTTCGTCTTCCAGAACTTCAACCTGTTCCCCCATCTCACCGCCCTGCAGAACGTCGCGGAGGCGCAGATCTCGGCACTCGGGCGAACCGCGAGCGCGGCGTACGAGAAAGCCCACGAACTACTGGAACTCGTGGACGTCTGGGACCGTGCCGGCGCCTACCCCCGCCAGCTCTCCGGCGGTCAGCAGCAGCGCGTGGCGATCGCACGCGCCCTGGCCCTGGACCCGAAACTCATCCTGTTCGACGAGCCCACCTCCGCCCTGGACCCGGAACTCGTCGGCGAGGTCCTCGACGTGCTGCGTGCTCTGGCCGCCCGCGGCACCACCATGATCGTCGTCACGCACGAGATCGGATTCGCCCGGGAGGCCGCCGACACGGTCGTCTTCATGGACTCCGGCCGCATCGTCGAACAGGGCCGTCCCGACGAGGTGCTCGACCACCCCCGGCACGAACGTACCCGCGCCTTCCTCTCCAAAGTCCTCGTCTAGTTCCTCCTTCGAATCGGAGCTCCCATGCGTACCGGATGGATCGTCGCCCTTGCCGCAGTGACGCTGAGCCTGAGCGCCTGCGCCGCGCCCGAGGAGAAACCGGCCGAGGCCGCCGGGCCGGCGGCGTCGGCCGCGCCGGCCCTCAACACCGGCCCCGACCAGAAACGGATCGTCCCGCCGAGGGACGAGGCCGCCGCCGCGCTGCTGCCGGCCGACGTCAAGGCGTCCGGCAAGCTGCTCATCGGGGTCGGAGCGGCCGGCTCCGGCTTCCCGCCGCTCGCCTTCGCCGCCACCGACAACAAGACGCTGATCGGCAACGAGCCGGACATCGCCGTCGCCATCGCGAGCACCCTGGGCCTCGAACCGGTCCTGGAGAACACGTCCTGGGAGAACCTGTTCATCGGCCTGGACAGCGGCAAGTTCCAGCTCGGCGCCTCGAACATCACCGTCACCGAGGAACGCAAGCTCAAGTACGACTTCGTCACCTACCGCCTGGACAACCTGGGCTGGCTGGCGAAGAAGGGCTCCGGCCTGACCGTCACCAAACCCGCCGACATCGCCGGCAAGAGGGTCTCGGTCAGCTCCGGCACCAACCAGGAGAAGATCCTGGTCGAGTGGGCCGAAGAGGTGAAGAAGGCCGGCCTGCCCGCGGTCGTCATCAAGTACTACCAGACCAACCAGGCCGTCTACCTGGCGCTCGGCTCGGGCCAGATCGATCTGCACCTCGGCCCGAACCCGTCGGCCACCTACCACGTCGCGACGACCGGGCAGACCGAGATCGTCGGCACCTACTCCGGCGCCGGCAAAGAACTTCAGGGACTGATCGCACTCACCACCAAGAAGGACAACGGCCTCGTCCAGGCGTACGCGGCGGCCCTCGACAAGCTGATCGCCTCCGGTGACTACGCCCGCATCCTCGAGCGCTGGAACCTCGCCGGCGAGGCCGTGACCAAGGCCGAGGTCAACCCGCCGGGCCTGCCGATCGAGGGCAGATGACCCGCGTCCTCGCCGCGGCCGCGGTCCTGGACAACCCGGTGTGGAGCTCGCTCACCGGTGCGCACTCGGGGTTCGCGGTCGTCAACGGCCAGGCGGCACGGTACGACCACGACGTCGCCCCGTTCCACGCCCTCGCCGACCCGGCCGATCCGCGGGCCTGGGCCGACCTGACCGAACTGGTCGAGCCCGGCACCGCGGTGACGATCGCCGGGGCGGGCACGGTCGCCCATCCCGGCTGGCAGGTCGACCGCAGCGTCGCCGGCGTCCAGCTGGTCGACGTCGCGCTGCGTCCGGCACCGGCACCGGACGCGATCCGGCTCGGCGCGGCCGACGTACCGGAGATCCTCGACCTGATCGACCGCACTCGGCCCGGCCCGTTCCTCCGCCGGACCGTCGAGCTCGGCAGCTACCTGGGTCTGCGTTCGCCGGACGGCCGGCTGATCGCGATGGCCGGCGAGCGGCTGCACCCGGCCGGCTGGACCGAGATCAGCGCCGTCTGCACCGATCCCGCACATCGACGGAAAGGCCTGGCCACGTATCTGGTCCGGGCCGTCGCGGCCGGCATCCGGCAACGCGGGGAGACGCCGTTCCTGCACACGTCGGCCGGCAACGTGCACGCCATCCGGCTCTACGAGTCGATCGGATTCCTGCTGCGGAGGCGGACCGACTTCACGGCGTACCGGCGGACATGACCTCCGGCTCCTCGCCGGCGGCCGGCTCGAGGCCGGCCGGGGGCTGCTGATTCCCCGGAACGGGCAGGTCACGGCCGGCGACCTCGACCAGATGGTGGCGCAGCGACTGGGCCGCGACACTCAACGGCCGGTTCCGCTGATGCATGACACCGATCGGCGGATGCGCCGGCGGCGGATGCAGCTGCCGGACCGCGATCATCGGCCCGCCGTACGTCTCGGCCACCGTCCGGGGCAGCAGCCCCACCCCGAGACCGGCCGCCACCAGCTCACGGACCCCGGCCGGGCTGTGCGTCTCGAAGTACACCCGTGGCAGGAAACCGGCCGACCGGGCCGCGTCCTCCAGGATCCAGCGCAGCCCGCTGCCGGGCGGCATGCTGACGAACGGCTCATCGCGTACCTCCCCCAGAGTCAGACGGCCCCCGTGTGCCTGCGCGTGGCCCGGCGGCAGAGCCAGAATCAGTCGCTCGTCGGCGAGCGGCACCGCGTCGAACCGGGGCGGCAGATCGGCGTACGCCGGCCCGACCACCAGATCCAGCTCGCCGTTGTCGCACGCACCGAGCAGCCCGGTGATCCGTCCCGACCGCAGCCGGACCGCGATCTGCGGATGCCGGTCCCGGAACCTCGCCAGCGCGCCGGCCAGGTCGTACGGTCCCAGCCCGGCGGTCGCGCCGACCAGCACCCGGCCGCTGACCACCGCGGTGATCTCGGTCATCTCGCTGCGGGCACCGTCGAGCTCGGCCAGGATCCGCCGCGCCCGCGCCACGAACATCTCCCCCGCCGGGGTCAGCGCCACCTTCCGCGTGGTCCGGGCGAACAGCGTCACCCCGAGCTCCACCTCGAGCGCCCGCACCTGCGACGAAACGGCCGACTGCGCCACGTGCAGCCGCTCGGCCGCGCGGGTGAACCCGCCGTACCGGGCCACCGCCTCGACGTAGCTGAGCTGCCGGATCTCCACCTCCCGATGGTGATCAGCACTCCGGTCCCCCACACCGGCAAAGATCAAATTCACCCGGATCGGGTACGGCGTACGCGTCCCGGTTCATGGGGTGAGGCCCGGCTGCCCGACCCGGCCCCGTGAGCCGCAGCCTCCCTGGCGGCTTGAGATGCTCCGCAATCTCTACCAGCACAGACTGGCTGAACAAATCGCCCGCCGCTTCACAGAGGCCATAGGGATACCCTCCGTCTGGGCCTCGGTGAAACGCCCGGCCGGAACCGCTATGCCTTGATGTCCCGCCGGCTCAGTCCAGTGCCCCGGTTAAGACACCCAGCCCCGAACCGCCACGCCTTGATGTCGTGCCGGTTCAGGCCCTCGACGACAAGGTCGGAAGCCGATCGACGCAGCCGGCCTCCTCGGCACGGTTGCCGATTACATCGCCGTCCGCGGCGATGATCTCTGCGGGCGGCGAGTCCCTCCCGGGCCTCCGCCTTTCGTGCTGTGACGCTCGTCCACTATGCAGGAGCGATACTCCGGTCCTCGAAAGGATCGATTTTGGCATGATCATTTGCTTACAGTTTCGGATCGAGATCCGGGATGATAATACGCGTGCAGCAGGGGTCTTTGTTCAGCCGAGCGGAAATAGCCGCCATGCGCGACCGGACCGCGGCACGGAACAATCCCAAGAGCCGCGAAGATTTCCGTCGTGAACACGCGCGCCGCCGTTTCTGGGGGTTGCAGAGACGCCATGCCGAGAAACTCCGCCGAGCCCGCCTGACCGATTGCGGGTCCCAGGACGGGAGTGGGCAAGCCCATTTCGCCGCGCTCGGCCGGGAGATGCCCGTCAACGGCCGCCCCGTCGAGTTCCGGTCGGCACCTGGAAGGACCGCCACGGCAGCAGCCGAAGAGCCCGCCGCGTCAACACCCGAAGAGCCCGCCGTGGCAGCAGCCAAAGGGTCCGCCACGGCAGCAGCCGGAGAATTCGCCGCGTCAACACCGCCTTCCGCGCCGCCATCACCGGGTGAATCGGGGCCGGCGAAGCCGCCCCGAACAGCACAGCGGCCGCTTCGGACACCACAGTGGCCAGATCAACCAGCACAGCGGCCGATGCCGGCATCGGCCGCGCGGAATACGTCGGCACAGGGTCCGGCGCACTGTCCGGCGGGGATCCGTCGGCCGGAGGTGGCGACTCCGGTCACACCCTGCCCCACCGAGCTGCGGATGCGGAAAGCAATACCGCCGAAGACGTCGCATCCGATCACACGGCTCGCATCGTGCCGGCAATTGCGGGGGAAGTGGCTCGCTGCACCGCTGGCCGGACCATCATTTCGGCCACTGTCCGGTCCGGAGCGCTACGGGACTGTGAGGAGCGGGAGCGGGCGACAAATAATGGCGGCTGCGGCCGTGCCGCCGGATGATTTCGAGCGCAGACGCACCCTTCGGGGAAATCCAGAGGCGGCCAGCGGTGATTCTTTTTTCTCCGCCGAGGAAATTACGGATCGCAGCAATGGCGTCATCGGCCGTCCGGGCTGGAGTCCACCGCGAAAATGGTTTTGTGAGAAGTTTGCCATTGAACAGATGTAGCAATGTGTCTCCGTCGCGCAGGTCGCCGCCAGTTTCCGGGCTCTTCTCCTGCCGGCCGGGAAGTTGTCCCGCGGTCAGGACGAGAAGGTGCTCCCCGCGCCCGCTACGACTAGGAGGTGCTCCCCGCGCCGCTACAACCAGGAGGTGCTCCCCGCGCCCGGCGCCAAGACCAGCCAGGAGAAGTGCCAGGACGAGGCGGTGCACCGAGGCTCGGCGACATCCCAGCGAACCTGGAAGTTGATGGCGTAGCGCTGTTTGACGGCGTTCTGGTCGTGGATCTCGCAGTCGAGACCGAGGCCCACGACGACAACCACCGCGGCTGGACCGCGATCATGGCGCCGCAACGGAGCGCGTTGGTGTCAGGGATGGGCGTTGGCGTCAGGGGCGGGTTGGCGTCAGGGGCGGGCGTTGGCGTCAGGGGGTGGCCAGGACGGCGATGTCGTCGCGGGTGAGGCTTCCCGCGATGATCGTGCCGTCGTGTTCGGCTGCCGACGTGACGAAGCCGTACGAACCGTCCGCGGCCCGCAAATCGTGCACCACCCGGCCGTCGGCGTCAAAGGCCATCACCCAGGCGATCGGTACGGCTCCGGGGCGGAACGCCACAGGCAGGTTCCACAACACCAGCCGCAGGAAGCCGGGGAGTGGCAGCAACCGGTCGAGCAGCCGGTCGCGGGGTGCCGCGATCCCGGCCCAGATCAGACCGTCGCTGCCCACCGACAGGTTGTCGGGGAAGCCGGGCAGGTTCTCCACGAGCGTCTCGGTGGTGCCGGCTCGTGGCCCGCCGAGAAGGTACCGCCGGATCCGGTAGCCGGCCGTCTCCGCGAACAGCAGGCTCGACCCGTCGGGACTGAGCACGAGCCCGTTGGCGAACTTCAACCCGTCGAGCAGCACCGTGACGGCGCCGGACGGGTCGCGGCGCAGCAGTCGTCCGGTGCAGGAGTGTTCGAACACGTCGCCGAGGTGGTCGTCCAGGTTCCAGCGGGTGGTCGAGGAGGTGAACCAGATCGTCCCGTCCGGTCCCTCGACGACGTTGCTGGCGAACGTGAGCGGCTCGCCGTCCACGGTGTCCACCAGGACGTCCACGCCGCCGTCCGGGCCGACGAGCAGCAGTCCGCGGTCGTGGTCGCACACCAGCACCCCGCCGTCGGCGCGCGGGTACAGGCCGAGGGGCCGGCCGCCGGTGTCGGCGAGCACCGTCCGGGCGCCGTCAGCCGGGTCGATGCGGATGATCCGCCCGTCGGCGAGCCCGGCGATCACCCGGCCGTCCGCGTCGAACACCACGTCTTCGGGACCGTGCCCGCCGGTCGGCAGGGTGTACAGCACGCGCAGCGGCGCTGCCGGTGCCCCGGCGGTGAGGACGGGCGGCGACCACCGGCGCGGGCGGATCCATCGACGGGCCATCACAACCTCCGGTCACGGCACGGGCGGATCCATCGACGGGCCATCAGAACCTCCGGTCGCGGCGGTCAGGACACGGTGTGGCGGGCCGCCGGGTGGTCACTGGTCAGGCCGCGTACATCAGGCAGTGACAATACGGCCGTACTGGCGATGACCGCCATGGCGGCACCGACCATCAGGAAGGTGTCAGCGCCGACGACGGGTGCGGCGAATCCGACCAGGACGTAGCCGAGCGGCAGGGTCACCAGGGATCCGAACCAGTCGTAGGCGCTCACCCGGGACAGCACGTCGCGCGGGATCTGGCTCTGCAGCGTGGTCTCCCACAGGGTGCTGTAGACGCCCAGGCCGGAACCCGCGACGAACGCGCCCGCCACGACGGCCGGCAGTGGGGCCGACAGGGCGAGCGGCAGCAGCGCCGCCGCGAAGCCGAGCGACCCGATCATGGCCGTCACCAGCGGCCGTCGCGCGGTGAACCGCACCATCAGCAGGCCGCCGACGGCCGCGCCGGCACCGAAGCCGGCGAGGGTGAAGCCCCAGGCCCGGGGTCCGCCGAGACTGTCGGCGGCGATCTGCGGGCCGAGCACCAGATAGGCGGAGAGCCCGAAGAGGTGCATCACGCTGCTCTCCAGGACACCCGCCCACAGCCAGCGCCGGGACCGGAACTCGGTCCAGCCCTCCCGCAGGTCGGCCAGCACGCGCGTCCGGACGGCGCGTGGTGCGGCGGCGTCGCGTGGGACGGCGAGCAGGAACAGGACACCGATCACGTACGACACCGCGTCGATGGCGAACACCGTGCCGGGGTTGAACGCGGCCACCAGCACACCGCCGATCGCCGGTCCGGCGAGACTGCTGATGGAGCGGCCGAACGCGATGAGCGCGTTGGCCCGCTGCAGGGTGGCCGCTTCGTTGAGCGACGGGATGAGGCCGCTGAGCGCCGGCCGGAAGAAGGCGTTGCCGAGGCCGTCGACGGCGGCAAAGAACATCAGAGCGGCGAGCGGTACGTGGCCGGTGAACCACCAGATCGCCAGCGCCGCCTGGCTGACGGCCCGGACCCCGTCGCTCATCAGCAGCAGGCTGCGGCGTGACAGCCGGTCGGCCAGCACACCGCCGACCAGGATGAACACGACGGTCGGCAGGCGGCTCGCGCCGAGGACCAGGCCGAGGCCGGAGACGCCGTACCCGCTGGCGAGGACCGCGAAGGCGAGCGCAACCGGAACCATCTGCGTACCGAGCAGCGATGTGTAGAACCCCGCGAGGAGGTTACGCATCGGACGGCTGATCGACGATGGCCCGCTATCCATGCCAGAAGTCTGCCATAGACGGCTGACGATGGAACCGGCTCCCCGCCGACGGTGTGGCCGGGCGCGATGTCCGTCCACGAGCAATGTCCGGCTAGGCCGGCCATTCCTTGGCGAGCAGCTCGTACGAGCGTACGCGATCGGTGTGATCGTGGGCGATCGTGGTGATGAGCAGCTCGTCGGCACCGGTGACCCGCTGCAGGGTGCGCAGCTTCCCGGCGACGGTCTGCGGCGAGCCGACGAACTGGGTGGCGACCCGGTCGGCGACCAGAGCGCGATCCCGGTCGGTCCAGTCGAAAGCGGCGGCTTCCTCGATGCTGGGGAACGGGACGGCACCGAGGCCCGTGCGGATGCTGCGGACCCAGAGGGCGAACGGTCCGGCGAGCTGGCGGGCGGTCTCGTCGTCCTCGGCGACCATGACGTCGGCCGACACCATGAGGTGCGGCCGGCTGCGGGTTGCGGAGGGGACGAACGATTCCCGGTACGCCTCAGCGGCCTCGAGCACCTTGGCCGGCGCGACGTGGTAGTTGGCGGCGAACGGCAGGCCACGGGCACCGGCGGTACGGGCGCTCTCACCGCCGGAGCTGCCGAGCAGCCACACCTCCAGATCGGCGCCGGCACCGGGGGTGGCGGTCACCTCGTTGCCCTCGTCGTCGACGATCGGCCCGGCGAGCAGGGCGAAGATCTGATCGAGGACCTCGTTCAGCCCGAGCGGCCGGGCACCGGGCTGGGTCAGGAAACTGCTTGCCAGGGCGGTCCGCCTGGAGGCGAAGATCGGCGCCCAGGAGAACGGCTTCGGGATGAGCAGCCCGTCCACGACGCGTTCCTCCTGCGGCGCCTCGTCGGCCTTCTGGGCGCGGGCCTGCCCGGAGCGCCCCAGCCCGAGGTCGAAGCGGCCCGGGTGGAGGGCGTCGAGAAGACCGAACTGCTCCACGATGGACAGCCCGGTCTGGAAGCCGGTCTGGACGGCACCGGAACCGAGCCGGATGTGGTCGGTGACCGCGGCGATCTGGCCGAGCAGCAGCGCCGGCTGGGAGCTGGCGACACCGGGGGTGAAATGGTGTTCGGCCACCCAGTAACGGTGGTAGCCGAACTGTTCGGCGCTGCGGGCCAGATCGAGGGTGCGGCGCAGGGCGTCCGGCAAGTCACCGCCGGAGACGAGCGGGGCGAGGTCGAGGACGGAGAGGGGTACGGGCATGGCTACCGCCCTTTCAGCTGGCGTAACACGGGTGCGATCTCGGCGGCGAAGAGTTCCGGGCTGCGCCGGATCGCCTTCTCCCCGATGCCTTCGGTGTCGGCGCTGAGGTGGGTCACCTCGTGACCGAAGCGTTCGCGGTAGTGGTCGATGAGTTCGGCGTACGGCTCGATGGGGTTGGTGACGTCACCTTCTCCTCGCGCCACCGTCGCCGGAACAGGTCGTAGCTCTCCCGCAGCCGGTCCCACTGGTCGTCGGCGGTCACGTGGAACAGTTGCGCCTGGGCGGGCCCGTTGCCCTTGCCGATGATCAGTTGCAGCCGGCCGCCGGACAGGTTGTCGAGGGTGGCGTAGTCCTCGAACGCGCGCACCGGGTCGGGCAGGCTGAGTGTGGTCACGCCGGTCCACAGCTCGATGCGGCTGGTGCGGGCGGCGATGTGACTGAGCACGACCGGCGGGGACGAGGACAGGAACGGCCGCTCGTGCCGCTCCCCCACGGCGAAACCGTCGAAGCCGAGTTCCTCACCGAGCACGGCCGCGTCGACGACCTCCCGCAGCCGCTGTTCGACCGTCTTGGACCGGTCGATGTACGTGATCAGGCTGAGCAGCAGGAACTTCATGACAGTCGCAGGTTGTCGCGCAGGGTGGTCCCGGAATAGTCGGTCCGGAAGACGCCGCGTTCCTGCAGCAGCGGGACCACCTGGTCCACGAAGTCGTCGAGCCCGGCCGGGGTGAGGTGCGAGACGAGGATGAAGCCGTCGCACGCGTCGGTCTGGACGTACTCGTTCAGCTGCTCCGCGATTCGCGCGGCGGTGCCGATGAAGTTCTGCCGCCCGGTCACCTCGATGATCAGGTCCCGGATCGACAGATTCTTGGCCTCGGCCCGGGCCCGCCAGTCACGGGCGGTGGCCAGCCGGTCCGGGTACATGCCGGCGCGGCCCTTGATGATCGTGTCGTCCTCGTCGAGGACCGGGTCGCTGTCCGGCAACGGGCCCTCGGCGTCGTAGCCGGACAGGTCGGTGTTCCACAACTGTTCCAGCAGCAGGATCGCGGTCCGCGGGCTGACCTGCTGACGCCGGATGTGGTGTGCCTTCTCCTGTGCGTCGGCATCGCTGTCGCCGAGCACATAGGACACCCCCGGGATGATCTTCAGGCTGTCCTCGGCCCGGCCGTACTTCGCGAGCCGGTCCTTGACGTCGCGGTAGAAGGTCCGGGCGTCGTCGATCTGATGGTGCCGGGAGAAGATCGCGTCGGAATGCTTCGCGGCCAGCTCCCGCCCGCCGTCGGAGTCGCCGGCCTGCAGGATGACCGGGTGGCCCTGCGGGCTGCGCGGCGCCCCGAACCGGCCTTTGATGTCGAACTGGCTGTTCCTGATCGCGAACTCGCCGCCGTCGCTGTCCCAGAGAGCCCGGGCCGTCTCGATGAACTCGCCGGCGCGGACGTATCGGTCCGCATGGTCCAGGAACCCGCCGCGCCGGAAGTTCTCGCCGAAGAACGCACCGGGCGACGTGACCACGTTCCACGCGGCCCGCCCGCCGGACAGGTGGTCGAGGGTGGCCAGCTGGCGGGCCAGTTCGTACGGCTCGTGGTAGGTGGCGTTGAGCGTCCCGGCCAGCCCGAGGTGGGTGGTGACGGCGGCCAGGGCGGTCAGCACGGTGAGCGTGTCCGGCCGGCCGACGACGTCCAGGTCGTGGATGAGGCCGCGCTGTTCGCGCAGCCGCAGTCCCTCGGCCAGGAAGAAGAAGTCGAACTTCCCGCGTTCGGCGGTCCTCGCCAGGTATTCGAAGGAGTCGAAGTCGATCTGGCTGCCGGCGCGCGGGTCGCTCCAGACGGTCGTGTTGTTCACGCCGGGGAAGTGCGCGGCGAGGATGATCTGCTTAGGCACGGCCGGCCTCCTGGTAACGGTTGACCGCGACCGGCAGGCCCAGACGGTCGCGGAGTGTGCGGTGGCCGGACGGCTGGAAGAGGCCACGCCGGCGCAGCTCGATCACCAGGTCCGCTATCTCGGCGATGTCGGACACCCGGAGCCGGAAGCCGTCGAGACCGGAGGCGGCCCACCAGTTCTGGATCAGGTCGGCGAGCTGCTGCGGCGTACCGTTGAAGGTCACGGCGTCGGCCGGGACATGACCTCCGACCGTGAGGTCCGCGAAGATCTTCTTCTCCGGCAGGATCCTGCGGACCTTGCGGGCCGCGTCGTCGGCGGCGGCCGGCGTCACGAAGAAGACGTCGGCGTCGAGGGCGTCCCACACCTGCGGCCCGTGCGCGAGCGCCGCCACCACCGGCTGTCCCTGCGGCGGCCGCGGCACGATCGACGGACCCTTGACCGAGAAGTGCTCGCCGGCGAAGTCGATGTAGTGCAGCCTGTCCCGGTCGATGTACCGGCCGGTCGCCGCGTCCTTGATGATCGCGTCGTCCTCCCAGCTGTCCCAGAGCCGCCGAACCACCTCGATGGCGTCGGCGGCCTCGGCGATCAGCTCGTCGGCCGGCAGCGGCGCGCGGCGGCCGAGCAGCGCCGCCTCCGCCGGGTCGGCGGACACCCGCACCTGCCAGCCGGCCCGGCCGCGGCTCACCCAGTCGAGGGTGGCCAGGGCGGTGGACAGGTGGAACGGCTCGGTGTGGGTGGTGGTGGCGACCGGGATCAGGCCGACGTGCCGGGTGAGCGGCGCGACCCGGGAGGCGACCAGGACGGCGTCCGGCCCGTGCCGGCCGAACGTGTCCTCGAACGTGACGAAGTCGATGCCGGCGTCGTCGGCCTGCCGGACCTGCGAGATCCAGTCCTCGGCGGCGAACGAGTCCCCGGTCAGCGCGACCCCGAGATGCAGTGTCATAGGGAGACCTCCAATGTGGGCACCGCGTCGAGCAGCGCCCGGGTGTACTCGTGGCCGGCGTGGTCGAGGACGGCCTTGACCGGCCCCTGCTCGACGACCCGGCCGTCGTGCATGACCAGCACCCGATCGGCCAGGTCTCGGATCACGCCGAGGTCGTGCGAGATGAACAGCAGTGCGGTCCCGTCGTCTTCGCGGATCTGCGCGAGCAGGTCGAGCACCTGCGCCTGCACCGAGACGTCGAGCGCCGACACCGGCTCGTCGCAGATGATCAGACTCGGTCTCGGCGCGACGGCCCGGGCCACGGCGACGCGCTGCCGCTGCCCGCCGGACAGCTGCCGGGGGTACCGGTCGAGCACGTCGGCGCCGAGACCGACCCGTTGCAGGACCGGTTCCGGGTTCTCACCACGCGGCAGGGCCTCGCCGACGATGCGGCGTACGGTCCAGCGGGGGTCGAACGCCGACAGCGGGTCCTGCGCGATCAGCTGCAGGCGGCGGCGGATCGGCCGGCGGGCGCGTTCCGGCACCCCGCTGAAGTCGGCGCCCTCGAACCGGACCCGTCCGGAGGTCGGCTCGGTCAGCCCGAAAAGCAGCTGCGCCACGGTCGTCTTGCCGGAGCCGGACTCACCGACGAGCCCGACGATCTCGCCGCGGCGGATGGTGAGGTCGACGTCGCGCACCACGGTCCGGTCGCCGTACACCTTGCGCAGCGCGGTGGCCTCGGCGACGACGCCGCCCGGTTCTGCGGTGGTCCCGCGTCTGCGGCCCCTCGCGGCCGCCACCAGTTCTTTCGTGTACGGGTGAGCCGCGCCGGCCAGGATCGTGCGGGTGCCGCCGCCCTCGACGATCCGGCCGTCCTTCATGACCAGCACCCGGTCGGCGAGTTTCGACACCACCGCCAGGTCGTGGCTGATCAGCAGCAGGGTCTCCCCGCCGGCGCGGCGTTCGGCGAGCAGTTTCAGGATCTGTGCCTGCACGGTGGCGTCGAGCGCGGTGGTGGGTTCGTCGGCGATCAGCAACCGCGGCGCACCGGCGATCGCCGACGCGATCAGCGCCCGCTGCCGCAGCCCGCCGGAGAGCTGGTGCGGGTACTGCCGGGCCCGCCGTTCCGGTTCGGGCACGTGCACGTCGGTGAGCAGCCGGTGCACGCGCTGCGGCCGGTCGCGCCGGTCGCCGATGCCGTGGGCCTGCAGCACCTCGCCGATCTCGGCGCCGACGGTGCGCAGCGGATCGAGCGAGACGAGGGCGTCCTGCAGGATGAGCCCGGCGAACCGGCCGCGCAACCGCCGCCAGTCACGGGCCGCGAAACCGCGTACGTCCCGGCCGTCGACGGTGAACGTGCCGGCCTCGACGCGTGCATGCGGACCGGCCAGTCCGACCAGGCTGCGGGCGGTGACGCTCTTGCCGGACCCGCTCTCGCCGACGATGGCGACGCATTCGCCCTCGCCGATCGTGAGGCTCACCCCGCGGACCGCCTCGACGCGGTGCCGGCCCGTGAAGGTGACCCGCAGGTTCTCGACTTCGATCACTGGTTTCGCCCTTCGAACCGGTTCTGCAGATGGCGGCCGGTCACGGTGAGAGAGATGACGGTGGCGGTGACGGCGCATCCCGGCAGCACCGACGCCCACCAGGCGAGGTGCAGGTATCCGCGGCCCTCGGAGAGCATCGCGCCCCATTCCGGTGACGGCGGCTGCGGTCCGAGGCCGAGGAAGCTCAGACCGGCCGCGATGAGGACGGCCTCACCGAGCCCGATCATCGCCAGGACCGGGATCGGGCCGAGCACATTGGGCAGTACGTGCCGCAGCACCAGGCGGGTGCGCGACGTCCCGAACGCGACGGCGTGGGTGACGTACGGCGCCCGCCGCACGACGAGGGTCTGGGCACGCACCACCCGGGCGTAGTGCGGTGTGGTGGCGATGCCGATCGCCACGATGAGGCTTGTCGTTCCGGTGCCGGCGATCGCGATGAAGAGCAGCGCGAGCAGGACCAGCGGAAACGCGGCCAGCGCGTCGAAGCCGCGGCTGAGCGCCTCGTCGGCGACCCGGTGGGTGAGGCCGGCGAGCAGACCGAGCAGGATCCCGGCGCCGGCCGCGATGGCGGTGGCGGCCACTCCGATGCTCAAGCTGTGCCGGGCGCCGTGCACGACCCGGCCGAAGACGTCGCGGCCGAGCTGGTCGGTGCCGAACCAGTGCGCCGCCGACGGGCCCTCCAGCACGTGCAGCGGGTCGGCGGCGAGCGGGTCACCGGCGAACACCGACGGCCAGAGCACCGCGGCGGCGGCCAGGCCGAGGACGATTCCGGCGAGGGTCAGGCCGGGTCGTGGGAGCCGCGGCGACCACCGGCGGCTCGCCGGGCGGGGCAGCGCCAGAGACATCGCTCAGCTCCTTCGCAGCCGCGGATCGATGGCGAGGTACGCGAGATCGGCCGCCGTGTTGATCACGACGAAGGCGGCGGCCGCGAGCACGACGACGGCGAGCACCACCGGCATGTCACCGTTGCTGACGGCCTGGAGGGTGACCTGGCCGAGTCCGGGGCGGCCGAACACCTGCTCGATGATCACCGAGCCGCCGATCAGCACGCCCGACAGCCAGCCAAGCAGGGTGACGGCCGGCATGAGGGCATGGCGCAGCGCGTGCCGTGTCAGGACCGCTCGTTCCGTCAATCCGCGGGCGCGGGCGGTGACCGCGAACGGCTCGTCGAGCGCCCGGTCCAGGCCGTCGCGCAGCACCTGGGCCAGGACTCCGGCGATAGGCAGGCCGAGGGTGACGGCCGGGAGCACCAGCGCCGCCCAGCCGCGGTCCCCGGAGACCGGGAACAGGCCGAGCCGGAACGAGAAGACACTGAGCAGCACGATCCCGATCAGGAACGGCGGCGTGGACACGATGATCAGCTCGGCCGTCGAGCTGACCCGGCGTACCCACCGGTGCCGGGTGGTGACCGCCAGGATCAGGGCCAGCACCATTCCGAAGACGGCTGCCGCGGCGGCCAGTTGCAGGGTCGGCGGGATCTGCTCGCCGATGACGTCACGGACCGGGCGTTGCAGCAGGTAGGAGCGGCCCAGGTCGCCTTGGGCGGCCCGTAGCAGGTAGTCGAGGTACTGCACGACCGCCGGTCGGTCCAGGTTCCACTCCGCGATGATCTGGCTGCGGATCTGCGGGGTGTCGGCACCGTCGCCGACGATGGCGTCGACGATGTCGCCGGGGGCGGCCAGCAGCGCGAGGTACGCCGCCGTGGCCGCTGCCCACAGCACGATCGCCCCGCTGGCGACCCGCCGGGCGATCGCCGTGATCACTTGCTCAGCCAGACGTTGTAGGCGCTGCCCGGCACGCCCGCGACCGGTTCGAAGTTCAGGCCGCCGACCGTGGTGGCGGAGGCGATCTGGTCGGCCGGGGCGTACAGCGGCAGGATCAGCGCCTGATCGGTGATGGTCAGCTTCTGCACCTGCTGGTAGGCGGCCACTCGTTTCGCCCGGTCGGAGCTGGCCTGCCCCTCCTCCAGCAGCTTGTCCAGTCGTGGATCGTCGAGGCCGGTGCGGTTGATCGCGCCGCCGGAGTGCAGCAGCAGGTTGAGGGCGGCGCCGGCGTCGGTGTCGGCGCGGGAGTTGTCGAACACCTCGTACTCCCCGTCGGCCAGCGCCTTGGTGGCGGTGCCCTGGTCGACGAGGGCCACGTTCAGATCGATGCCGGCGCTCTGCTTGACCGCGGCCTGCACAGCCTGCGCCAGCACGTCGCGGCGGTCCCGGACGAACGGCGCCGACTGCACGAGCCGTACGGTCAGGCGTTTTCCGTCCCTGGTCCGGAAGCCCTCCGCGTCGCGCGCCGTCCAGCCGGCCTCGTCGAGCAGCCGGTTCGCCTTCGCGGTGTCACCGCCGTACGTCTTCTCGAGGCTCTTGTCGTAGAACGGGCTGGTCGGCCCGATCACACTCCACGCGCGGGTGGCGCTGCCGCGGTAGACCCCGGTGAGCACCGCGTCGACGTCGACGGCCTCCCGGAACGCCTGCCGCACCCGGAGGTCGTCGAACGGGGCGTGCGCGGTGTTGAGGTAGTACGAGTACGCCGACCCGGAGTTGAGCCCGCGCTGCAGCGAGAGCTGCCGGTTCGCGGTGATCAGCGGCTCGTCGGTGGCCGGCACGCCCTCGATCACCTGGACCTGGCCGGAGGTGAGGGCACCGACGCGTACCGACGACTCCTTGAGGAACCGGTAGGTGATCTCGTCGAGATAGGCGGGCCCGGTGTGTCCGGCGTTGGCCGGTGCCCAGTTGTACGCCGGGTTCCGGGTGAAGTGCACTTCCTGCCCGGCGATGTACCCGTCCAGGATGAACGGTCCGGTCCCGGCCAGTTCCGGGCCGCCGGCCTTGAGGTTCCTGGCCTCCTTCAGCGACTTCGGTGACACCTGGGCGCCCTGCGGCGAGGACAGGAAGTCGAGCAGCAGCACGTCGGGCTGCTCGAGGTGGAAGGCGACCGTCGCCGGATCGACGACCTCCACGCGATCGAGGTGGCGCAACTGGACGGCGCGCACGGCCGGGTTGTAGCCCTCGACGAGGAACTGGTCGATGTTCGCCTTCACGGCCGTGGCGTCGAATTTCGTGCCGTCGGCGAAGCTCACGTCCGTACGCAGTTCGAAGGTGTAGGTCTTGCCGTCCGCCGAGACCTCGTGGCCGGTCGACAGCCACGGCAGGTGACCGCCCTGACTGTCGTGGGTGAGCAGGGCCTCGAAGGTGTTCCAGACCAGCAGCCGTGCCTTGGCCTGGGCGTACTGGTGCGGGTTGAAGGTGATCGGCTCGGTCTCGACGGCCCAGGTCAGCGACCCGCCGCTGACCGGCCGGCCGGCCTCGGCCTCCGCGGGAGACCCGGAGGAGCCGGGGGAACAGGCGGCGGCGAGGGCAAGAGTGACGGCGAGGGTGGTGACGGCAGCGGCGAGCCGGACAGGACGCATGGGCGGTTCCTCCTCTACCACCTTTCCTATAGCCTTAATAGGAAATTGGCAAGAGCCTATGATCCCGGACACCACAACTTGGCGCCCGTCGGCTGAACCATCCCGGCACGCCTTCCGTTCACCATGACGTGCAGCCGACAGATCTCGCCGACCCGCCGCAGAACCCGGACTCGGAGAAGAACTCCGAGAAGACGGAGGAGAAGACCCCCGAGACCACACCGCCCGCGGTGGAGGACACGGCCGGGACGACCGAGGACGCTGCCCCGAAGACCGAGGACGCGGCCGAAACGCCGGCCGCGGCCGCCGCATCCGTCGCCGAGACGCCCGGCGAGGTCGCTGAGCCGGTCCCCGGCACGCCGGACGACAAGCCCCCGGGCCGGGTACGGCAACTTCTGCGCTCCCCCTGGACGGCACGCGGACTGAACGTCCTGGCCGGCGTGATCATCTTCGTCGCCCTGCTCTACCCCAACGTGATGCGACGCCTCACCCTCGGCAACTTCGCCCGCATCCCGATCGAGGCCGCCGTCGGCATCCTGCTGCTGGTCGTGCTGCCCCGCCGCCCGCGCATCGTGGCCGGCACGATCCTCGGCGCCGGGCTCGGCTGGCTCCTCATCCAGAAGAGCCTCGACATGGGCTGGTTCAAGACGCTGGCCCGCCCGTTCGACGTCGTCCTCGACTGGGAACTGTTCGACGACACGTTTAACTTCATCCGCGACTCGTACGGCGCGGCCGGCGCCTACGGTGCCGCAGCCGGTGGCGTCCTCGCCGCCGCCGGCGCCGTCGCCGTGGTCATCTGGGCTGTCCTGCGGCTCGCCGCCCTGATGAGCCGGCACCGCCGCCGCGCCGCCTTCACCGCCACCGGCATCGCGTCGGCCTGGATGCTGACCCTGGCGCTCGGCGTCCAGCTCGTCCCCGGCGTCCCCATCGCCGCCCGCACCTCGGTCACGTACGCCTGGGACCGCGCCCAGCAGGCCAGGACCGGCATCGCCAACGAGGCCGCCTTCGCCGGCGAGGTCAAGGCCGACCCGTACGCCGACGTCCCCGCCGACCGGTTGCTCACCGCCCTGCGCGGCAAGGACGTCATCTTCACCTTCGTGGAGAGCTACGGCCGCAACGCCGTCGAGGCGCCCAGCCTCACGGCCGGCACCACCGCCGTCCTGACCGACGGCGACGCCAAGCTCAAGGCCGCGGGATTCGCCTCCCGCAGCGGCTGGCTCACCTCACCGACGTTCGGCGGCAACAGCTGGCTGGCCCACTCGACCCTGCTGTCCGGGCTGTGGATCAACAACCAGTCCCGGTACCGCAACCTGACCGCCAGCGACCGCCTCACCGTCACGAGCGCCATGCGCAAAGCCGGCTGGGACACCGTCAGCGTCATGCCGGGCGCCACCAGGGCTTGGCCGGAAGGCTCGTTCTACGGCTACAACCGGGTCTGGGACTCCCGCAACCTCGAGTACCAGGGACCCAAGTTCAGCTGGGCGCAGATGCCCGACCAGTACACCCTCAAGAAGTTCAACGAGTTCGAGTACGCCAAGCCCGGCCGGCAGCCCCTGATGGTCGAGATGCCGCTCATCTCCAGCCACACCCCGTGGGCCCCGATCCCGGAGTTCATGGACTGGGAGAAGGTCGGCGACGGCTCGGTCTACAACTCGATCGCCGCCGGCGGCGCCGACAGGGCCGACATCTGGACCAGCGCCGGCAAGGTCCGCCGCGAGTACGGCAAGTCGATCCGCTACACCCTCACCACCCTGATCGACTGGATCGCCAAGTACGGCGACGACAACCTGGTCCTGGTCTTCCTCGGCGACCACCAGCCGTCCAGTGTGGTCACCGGTGACAACGCCAGCCACGACGTGCCGATCACCATCGTCGCCAAGGACCCGGCCGTCCTCGACCGCATCAACACCTGGAACTGGACCGACGGCCTCAAGCCGGCCACCGACGCCCCGGTCTGGCCGATGAACGCCTTCCGCGACCGCTTCTTCGCCGCGTACGGCCCGAACGGCACCAACCACTGAAAGAGCCCGGTGTGCGGCGCCGGTCCCGGTCACTCCAGGCGCCGCACACCGCCCGCGTCAGCAGTCCGGCTCGTCGACCCCGACCGACAGGAAGTCGACCGTCTTCCTCCTCGAGTCGTCGAAGACGAACTCGTAGTGAGATCCGTCCCCGTCCGTGCGTTTCGCGAAGACCTTGCCGTTCACGTCCAGCAGCCGCTCGTCCAGGTCCGGATAGGCGGCTCTGACCTCGGCCAGGGTGCTCCCGATCCGGATGCCCTCCGGGGTGCTGATCGAACCGTAACCGGGGATCGCCACCACGCCGTGAACCTCGGAGTAGACGACCGCCACACCGTCCCAGTTCGCCGGCACCAGCTCGAACGTGGAGCACCGATCATCACCGCTCCGGTTCGCCACCAGCCCGGTCGCCAGCGCCTGCTTCTCGGTCATCCCCAGCTTCAGCTTCCCGAGCCCGTCCCGGCTGAACCGGGTGGGCGCCGCATCCGCCGTAGTCGTACGGGAACGCTTCGGCGCAGGAGGTGACGGGGACTTCGACGACGGCACCGGGCGCGGTGCCGCCGACGAGGCAGAGGCGGCTTGCGGCGTCGGCGGGACGGCGCCCGCCGGTGCGGCCTCACCGTCCAGTCGCTGCGGGCCACCGGTGCACCCGGAGACCATCAGAACCCCGGCAAGAACCACGATCGTCCGGCGCATCTCGTTACCTCTCCCCCGTTTTCGCTGTCCTCACATGCGATGCGCCTGGGGCCGGCCGGGTTCTCCACCGGCGGTCACGAATCGGCAACGCGAACCGCCGGAACGGCCCAGCGGCTCGGCAGCGGCAGCGATCCCGGGCGGGTCGCGATGCCGCCGGTCAGCCGCCGTGACGCAGCACCGGGCGCAGCGCGTCCAGGACGGCCGGGTTCTCGATGGTGGCGGGGACCGGCTCGTCACGGCCGTCGGCGATACCGCGCATCGTGCCGCGCAGGATCTTGCCAGAACGGGTCTTCGGCAGGCCCGCGACCACGTCGATACGGCGCAGCGCCGCCACCGGGCCCAGACGCTCCCGCACCCATGCCACCAACTCCGCCGGTGCTGCCGCCACGCCGTCGCGCAACACCACCAGACCGTGTGGCACCTGGCCCTTCAGCTCGTCGGCCACCCCGATCACGGCGCACTCGGCGACCGCCGGGTGCGCCGACAACGCCTCCTCCATCGCACCCGTCGACAGGCGGTGACCGGCCACATTGATCACATCGTCGGTACGGCCCAGCACGTACAGATAGCCGTCGGCGTCGAAGGCTCCCCCGTCGCCGGTCAGGTAGTTGCCCTGGAAGGTACTCAGGTAGGACCGCACGTACCGCTCGTCGTCACGCCACAGGGTCGGCAGGCAGCCGGGCGGCAGCGGCAGCTCGAGGACGATCGAACCCTCCTCGCCCACGGCCACGTCCGCGCCGCTCGCGCCGACGATCCGGATCCGGTAGCCGGGCATCGGCACCGACGGCGAACCGGGCCGGGTCGGCAGCTCCTCCAGACCGCGCGGGCTCGCCGCGATCGGCCATCCCGTCTCGGTCTGCCACCAGTTGTCGATCACCGGGACACCGAGGAGATCACCGGCCCACACGTACGTCCGGGTGTCGAGCCGCTCCCCCGCCAGGAACAACGCCCGGAGACTGCGGACGTCCCGGCCGGCCAGCAGTTTGCCCTCCGGGTCCTCCTTGCGGACGGCCCGGATCGCGGTCGGCGCGGTGAACATCGCCGCCACCCGGTGCTGTTCGACGACCCGCCAGAAAGCGCCGGCGTCGGGAGTGCCGACCGGCTTGCCCTCGTACAGGATCGTGGTCGCCCCGAGCAGCAGCGGACCGTACACGATGTACGAATGCCCCACGACCCACCCGACGTCCGACGCGGCCCAGAAGACCTCGCCCGGCCGTACGCCGAGGATGTTCTCCATCGACCACCGCAAGGCGACCGCATGCCCGCCGTTGTCCCGGACCACGCCCTTGGGCCTCCCGGTCGTCCCGGAGGTGTAGAGGATGTACAGCGGATCGGTGGCCCGCACCGGCACGCACTCCGCCGGTTCCGCGCCGGCCAGGGCGCCGGCCCAGGTCAGGTCGCGGCCGGCGGTCAGCGTGAAGGGCGCCTCGGGCCGCTGCAGGATCACGCAATGCGCCGGAGTGTGATCGCTTTCGGCAAGCGCCGCCTCGAGCATCGGCTGGTACGGCACGACCCGGCCGGCCTCGATCCCGCACGAGGTGGCCACCACGACGCGGGGCTGCGCGTCGTCGATGCGGGCGGCCAGTTCGTGGGCACCGAAACCGCCGAAGACGACGGAGTGGACGGCGCCGAGCCGGGCGCAGGCGAGCATCGCGACGACGGCCTCCGGCACCATCGCCATGTAGATGATCACCCGGTCGCCGCGGTCGACGCCGAGCCGGCGTAGTGCCCCGGCGAACAATGCCACCTCGTCGCGCAGTTCCCGGTAGGTGTATGTGCGCACCACCGAGGTCACCGGGCTGTCGTGGATCAGGGCCGGCTGGTCGCCGCGCCCACTGAGGACGTGCCGGTCGAGGGCGTTGTGGCAGGTGTTCAGGGTGGCGCCGGGGAACCAGCGGAAGATCGGTGCCTCGGTGGCGTCGAGGATCCGGTCCGGGGGTTCGATCCACTCGATGTCCGCGGCCGCGTCCCGCCAGAAGCCGGCCGGGTCGGTGATGCTGCGCTCGTACGCCTCGCGATAGGCACCCATGTCCCGACGCTGCGCCGCCCACCACCACTTGTCCAGAATCCTAGGAGGCTAGGCTCAAGATGGACCGTAGCGTCCGCGAGCGGCCGGTTGCGGTACGTAGGTCGTGCCGTGCCGCTTACCGCCGAGCAGCGCGCCGAACTGCGCGAGGTACTTACTGCTGCTGAAGATCCGCATCAGTGGACCCGGCCGTTACCCGCTTCATGGTCCGGGAGGCTGGACCGGCGCGATCCCCACGACTATGTGCCGGTACGACCCCGAGTAGTCGCGGAGATCATCGTCGACGAAGCCCGCGAGCGATGCAGATGGCGGCACGCGGTGAAGCTGGCACGGCTACGCGGCGATCTGCGGCCCGAGGCCTGCCGCCGCCCTCCTGAGCGGCTCGGCGGGTCGCGGCCAGCGGTGCCGGTACGGGCGTCGTCGGCGCGCAGGTTGTCGTATAGGTGGGCATCCATGCCGTTGCCACCGCTCCAGGCGGCGCCACCCCCGAAATGGCTTGAAACGGTCGAGCTTTCATCTTGCGCAGGCGCTGATCAGCTACCTTACACAAATTATCAGTGGTGAATGTCACCTGAGGATAGACCCTGCTTCGCATCGATGCGTATCATCGCTGGGCGCCGCAGAATTTGAGCATCTTTATGCTCAGCCCACAAGAACTTTGGCTGATTGCAAAGTCATTGTTGCGCGCCGCAAGGACTTCATGACTATTAGGGCGATAACTGAAAATGGGGGAAGGCTTGTCCACTAGTTACAAGCGGCGATTGTTTGTCATTGCCGGAGCGGTAGGAGTCATTCTGGGGAGCGGTGCCACCGCGGCGTTCGCCGACCCGAAGCCTCCAGTTGGAACGGCCAGCGACGGGTCACCGATCTGGGCGTCCGAGGCGGACGTGCAGCCGCCGGTAGGCGCCCCCGGAATCGGCGAACCGACTGGTGCCAGCGCTGATGACATCAATGCACTGGTCCGGTTTGCGACTCCGGTTACGTGTACACGGTCACGAACAGCCTCAAGAACACCTACGACGTCAAGTTCAATACGTCCGTGGAGAACAACAGCAACAAGGATGTCAAGTACACGGTCCGGGCCGACGAGTCCGGCACAACCACGTACGGCTTGTCGATAACCGTTGAGGAAGAGCTGTCCGCCGGCATCTTCGCGAAGATCAAGGGTTCCATCAACGGCAATGTCTCGAAAAGCATGACGACCGCCTACGGTTCCACCGTCGAGGTCAACGTCGATCCCCATAAAACCCTGCGTGTGCAGTACGGTATCTGGCGCGAGAACGTCGCATGGAAGAGCTACTACATGCGCACCAATTGCAGCACGACGAAGAACCAGTCCGGTACCGCGTGGGCGCCGTACGAAAAGAGATGGAAGATCTTCTACTAGAGCTTCCTAATCTGCGGGCGGACAGGGAGAGCCCTGTCCGCCCGCCGCACACCTCACGACACTAATTTGTTGAAACCTCGATAGGACTTACGTGCAGAAGTTCATGATTCGGTCTTGTAGCATCGCAGCCTCGAGCGTGATGCTCATGCTTACTACCGCGGGCTGCACAGAGACAGAACCAAAAACTGCCACGCTCCCCCTGGCTTCTCCCTCGTCATCAACCGCGGCACCATCGCCGTCGACGGCCGCGTCCGCTGGGGCGTCGGGTATGCCAGGCCTGCCTTTGCCAGCGAATCGGCAGGTCCTCGTCATGCCGATGACCGGTTCCGCGGATGCCAAGCTTCCCCGATTCAGCCACGACGCCCCTGAATACACCATCTACCTCAAATGTGTGGGCGGTGGCTCAGTCTCCGTTCGCATGAACGACAGGAAGCCGAACACTTGGCCGTGCGACGGTGTGCCGAATAGGCATGTCGTCATCGCGGACGATCCGGACGAGGCGGGTGTCGTCACCGTCAGCGGGAAAGCCGAGTGGCAGATCGCAGTCATCAACGGCACTCCGTAAGGGGCTCACCCAGGAGGAGGGCCTGGCCCGCCTCCTGGCCGACGAGTAGCCCGCCATGGCGCGAGTGCCCGCGAACGTCTCCGGCGACCTGCGGTGCTTCTCGAACACGGCGACGACCTTGATCCGGCGGTGCTGCAGGCCCGCGCACCGGTGCTCAGCGATCCCAACCTCGGCAGCCCCAGCCCGTACTGGACTGTCCGGTCCGTCAACGAGCGTGCGGGAACACCCGTTCCACCATGGTCACCAGGTTGGTCGCCAGCAGCAGGTGCACCTGGTCACGAGTCAGCACACCCCGCTGCAGCCACTCCTGCGCCGTATAGATCGCCAGCCCCACGTACGACCGCGCCATCCCCCGCAGCGCGGCAGTGGGCTCCTGCCCCATACCTACCGCCCGCAAGACGCCGTCCGCCGCGACGTCGACCGCCTCGGCGATCACGTCGTCCACGTCGGCATCACCGGCCATGCCGCCGGCCCCGGTCGCCGCGAGCCACGAGGTGCTGTGCCGGGACACCACGTCCAGGAACCAGCTGACGATGGAATCAGCCCGTTCGGGAAGTTCGCCCCCGGGAAGCAGCTCCAGCGCCGTTTCGGGGACGGTGAGCATCACCCGTACGACCTCGAGGTAGAGGTCCTTCTTCGTACCGAAATAGTGGTTGACCAGACCCCGGGCGACGCCTGCCTCCCGGGCGACGTCGGTGGTGGAGACGTCGGCGTAGGGCTTCGACCCGAACAGGCGGATCGCCACCGAAAGGATCTGTTCGCGCCGGGCGTCCGGTTCCAGCCGGCGCCGGCGCATCGCCTCGACACTCACCCGGCCGACCTTACGGCACGTCGATTCATCCCGGTCCGAGATGCCCGGTTCATCTATGTTTCCATCGGCGGGACAGATGAATCGCGGCAATTCACATCACCCTTGTTGACACATCGCCAATAGTGCTCGATGGTAGGTCGATGCCGACTCCCGGAATGGACGGTTACGTCGAACCGTGGCGCAAGCCGGAACACGACGACCTGGCCGAGCTCGCCCGCGCCTTCTTCACCAAGGAGGTGCTGCCGCACGCCGGACGGCTGGAGCGGCAGGGCCACCCGGATCGGGAGCATTACCGCCGGGCCGGCGAGCTGGGACTTCTCGGCCTCTCGATGCCGGAGGAGTACGGCGGCGGAGGCGGCGACTTCACCCACGAGGCCGTGCTGTTGCACGAACAGGCCCTGACCGGTGAAGGTAGCCTGGGCATCGCCGTGCACAGCGGCATCGTCACCGGCTACATCAACGACTACGGCACCGACGAGCAGAAACAGCGCTGGCTGCCGGGGCTCGTCAGTGGTGAGCTGGTCGGCGCGATCGGGATGACCGAGCCGGACGGTGGCTCGGACGTACAGGCCATCCGCACGAAGGCGATCCGGGACGGCGACGACTATGTGGTGAACGGTTCGAAGACGTTCATCACCAACGGAATCCTTGCGGACCTGCTGGTCCTCGCCGTGAAGACCGACACGTCCGCACGCGCGCACGGCATCTCGCTGCTGGTCTGCGAACTGACCGGCGACCCGGCCGGCTTCCGCCGCGGCCGCAACATCGAGAAGATCGGCCTGCACTCCAACGACACGGCCGAGTTGTTCTTCGACGACTTCCGGGTTCCCGCCGCCAACCTCCTGGGGACCGAGGGGTCCGGCTTCATCCAGATGATGCAGCAGCTGCCCCAGGAACGGCTGGTCATCGGCGTCGGCGCGGTCGCCGCCATGCAACGGGCCGTCGAGATGGCGACCGCGTACGCCAAGGAACGCACCGCCTTCGGCAAGCCGCTGCTCGGTCACCAGAACACCCGGATGGTGCTGGCCGACGTCGCCACCCGGACCCGGGTGTCGCGGACCTTCCTCGACGACTGCATCCAGCGGCACGCCCGGGGCGAACTCGACGTGGCGACCGCCGCGATGGCCAAGCTCCATCTCACCGAGGGACAGTGCGAGGTCGTCGACCGCTGCCTGCAGATCTTCGGCGGCTACGGGTACACCACCGAGTACCCGATCTCGAAGATGTACGCGGACGCCCGGGTCCAGAAGATCTACGGTGGCACCAACGAGATCATGAAGGAGCTGATCTCCCGTGTCCTTTGACCGGGGCGCCTCCTCAGGGCGGGGCCCGTTGCACGGCGTCCGGGTCGTCGAACTGGCCGGCCTTGCGCCGGCCCCGTTCGGCTGCATGATCCTGGCCGACCTCGGCGCCGACGTGGTCCTCGTCGACCGGCCCGGCGGCACCGGACCGGCCGGCCCCCTGCAGCGTGGCCGCCGCCTGGTCACCCTCGACCTCAAGTCCGACGAGGGCAGGGCCGGGCTGCTCGGCCTGATCGCGAAGGCCGACGTCCTGGTCGAGGGCTACCGTCCCGGCGTCGCCGAGCGCCTGGGCTTCGGCCCGGCCGAGTGCGAGAAGATCAACCTCAGGCTCGTGTACGCGCGGATGACCGGCTGGGGGCAGGACGGTCCGCTGGCCCGCGCGGCCGGCCACGACATCGACTACATCGCGATCTCCGGCGCCCTCGAGCCGCTGGGCCGCCCCGGCGAACGCCCGCACGCCCCGATCAACCTGCTCGGCGACTTCGCCGGCGGCGGCATGCTGCTGGCTGTCGGCATCCTGTCCGCCCTGCTGGAACGGGCCGGCTCCGGCCGCGGCCAGGTCGTCGACGCGGCGATGGTGGACGGGTCGTCCCTGCTCATGACGTTCCTGCACGGCTTCCTGGCCGACGGCAGGTGGCCCGGCGGCCGGGGCCGGAACGTGCTCGACGGCGGGGCCCCGTTCTACGACACGTACGAGGCGTCCGACGGTGGATACCTGGCGGTCGGCTCCCTCGAGCCGCAGTTCTACGCCGCCCTGCTCAAAGGCCTGGAACTCGACGCCGAAGCGGACCTGCCCGGCCAGTTCGACGTCAAGGGCTGGCCGGAACTGCGCCGCCGCTTCACCGAACGCTTCCGGACGCGGACCCGCGACGAGTGGGCCGCGATCTTCGCACCGCTGGACGCCTGTGTCAGCCCGGTCCTCTCCCTGACCGAGGCACCCGCACACCCGCACAACCGGGCCCGGAACGCTTTCGTCGAGGTGGACGGCGTCACGCAGCCGGCGCCGGCGCCGCGTTTCGCGCGTACCCCACCGGGCATCCCCGCTCCCCTGCGGAGCGCAACGGTCCCGGAGATCCTCACCTCCTGGACCTGACCCGAGACGAAGCCGGCCGGCTCGCGGCGCTGCCTCACCCCACGTGGGGACAGCACGCGAGCCGGCCGGCACCCGGGACTGCTCTCTCGCCCCACGCAAGAGAGCAGCCGGGCCGGTCGGTGACTACATCGACAGGAGCGGGGATTCGCGCCGGGGCGGGCGCGTCACCCGACATCCTGACATGGGAGCGCTCCCAGAGCAACTACGGGGCCACCCCCACGTCCGCCCGCGAATCAGCCCGCGGTGCAGGTGGGGACGGGCGCGGTGTTGCTGCCGTGCCACGAGCCCAGGAAGCCGAAACTGGTGCTCGCACCCGCGGACAGGCTGCCGTTCCAGCCGGCGTTGCGGGCGGTCACCGTGGAGCCGCTGACGGCCACGGTGGCACCCCAGGCGTTGGATACGGTCTGGCCGTCGGCGTACGTCCAGGTCACCGTCCAGCTCTTGATCGCCGCGCTGCCGGCGGTCACCTTGACGTCGCCCTGGAAACCGCCCGGCCACTGACCGGTGACCGCATAGGTGGCGGTGCACGCGCCGGCCGGGACCGACGGCGACGGCGACGGGGACGGGCTGCTCGGCGACGGTGAACTCGGAGCCGGCGAGCTGGGCTCGGCCCCGCCGAAAATGGTGGCCTCCCTGCTGGTGGCCCTGATGCCGTTGGGCCCGTCGATGATCCGCCGGCCCCACGTGGTCAGCGACGCGGCGTCGAAGTTGTTCGTCATGTCCAGGATCGGGTCGGTGTTGCCGGCCCACGACCAGCCGAGATAGCCGATGCCACGGGCCTGCGCCTCGGCGATCAGGGTCTGGTCGTCGACCTGGCCGGAGTCGAACTGCCAGCCGAACTCGCCGATGACCAGCGGCCAGTTGTTGTTCTGGAACACGTCGAGGTAGTTGCGGATCGACGTGGCGGTGTTGAACACGGCGTACATGTGGATGGACAGCACCGTGTTGTCGCGGGTGTCGGCGTCCAGGACCGTCTGCGCGTTGTCGCGCATCACGTACTGCGAGTCCTGTCCCCAGTTCGGGGCGTCGATCATGAGCAGGTGCTCGAACCCGTTGGTGCGCATCTTCTGGATCGCGGCGACGGTCGCCGCGGTCCACTGGCCGGGGTTGGTGTTACCGATCGGCTCGTTGCCGATGTTGATGACGACGTGGTTCTCCTGGCCCACGAGCACGCTCTTGAGCCCGATCCAGTAGTCGACGGCCTGGTCGAGGGTGTACGCGGCAGTGTCTTCGCCGTACCCCGTGGTGTCGTGGTTCTCCAGTACGCAGATCAGCCGGTTGGCCTTGCACAGATTGATCACGTTGGTGACGTCGGCGGCGGTGTTGGCCGTCCACCGGCCGCCGCTGAGCACGACCCGGACCGTGTTGGCGCCGGTCGCTTTGATGTCGGCGAACGAGCCGGTCCGGTCGGCGTACCAGGTGTGCATGTGGTTGATGCCCCGCATGACGAACGTGGAGCCGTTGGCCTCGACGATGTTCCGGCCGCTGACGTGCAGGCCGGTGGCGGCGTGGGCGGGCGGCACGAACATCAGCACGGATGCGGTGAGGGTGACGAGGACGGCGGCGATCGTGGCCAGTCTTCTCTTCATGACCTGCCTCTCGGGAGGGAATGGACAGCGTTCTCTCGACGCGTTCCACCCCGCCCCGGGCAGCCCCTGCCACATCGTCACCGACGTGTGAACGGCACGCTACCCGCCCGTACCAGGCATCGCAACGGATCGATGTCAGGCGACTCTCGGACGGTGGTGCTTCTCCCGGTACATGGCCACCGCGCCCGGGCCGGTGGAGGCCCCGCGGGCGGTCAGGCGGCGACGGTCCGGCCGCGCTTGTCGCGGTACATCGCGGCGTCGGCCTCGCCGGACAGCGCGTCCAGGCTCGCGCTGCCGCCGGCCGGGCGCAGGGACATCCCGGCGCTGACCCCGACCGTGACGGTACGGCCGTCACCGATACCGATCGGCTGCCGGATCGCCTCCCGGATCCGGGCCAGCGCGCGGGCCGCCCGGGCCGCGTCCGCCTCGGGCAGCAGCACCAGGAACTCGTCGCCGCCGAGCCGCCCGGCCATCCCGTCCGGGCCGAGCGCCGCGGTCAGCCGGGTGCCGACCTCATGCAGCAGCAGGTCGCCGGCGGCGTGCCCGTAGGTGTCGTTGACCTGCTTGAACCCATTGAGATCGAGCAGCAGTACGGCAAGCGGCCGGCCCGCGAACTCGTCGGCGTAGGCGGCCAGCCGGCCCCGGTTCGGCAGCCCGGTCAGCGCGTCGTGGCTCGCCTGGTGCTGCAGCGCCCGCCGGGTCTCGTTCAGGGCGGTGAGTTGCCGCTGCAGCGCCGACGCCTGGGTCCCGGTGATCACCGCGATCATGAAGCCGACGACGACCACGAAGAACAGCTCGGGCGAACCGGGCACCAGCAGGGCGAAGCCGAGGGAGGTCGCCGCGAAGACGAGCAGGGCGCCGAGCAGCTGGTGCCGCGTCGCCGCGACCGCGATGGCCGGGGCGAGCACCGGCCAGGTGACCATGTCGCTCTGCCGCGAGACGAGGACCACGACGGCCACGATCGTCGCCGTGTCGAGTACCGACTGCATGGCACTGAACCGCTGGTACCAGTTCGAACCGGGGCGACGCAGGCCGAGGTACGACAGGATGTTCGTCACCGCCATCGCGCCGACGCCCACCCAGCAGGCGGTCCGCACGTCGGCGGTGTACACCGCGGCCGACGCGGAAACGGCACCGGCCGCGGCCAGGGCGGTGGAGACCATCCCGAAGGTACGCGCCACCAGCGCCGCGACCTCGATGGTTCGCCGCCGCTTGAGCAGCGCGTCGTCGTCGACGGGCACTGCCGAGCGTGGCTTCAGCGTACGCATGAGCACTCCATCGGCAGCCCTTCCCGGTGTCTGAGAGAACAGCGCGACGTGGGGCCGGTCGCCCTCAGGCGGCCGGCCCCACGCGGTGACCTGCTCAGAACTTGAACGCGCCGACCAGAGTGCGCAGCTCCTCGGCGGTGCGCGAGACCTCGGTGCTGGCCTCGAGCGTCTGGTTGACACCGCCGACGGTCGCGGCGCTGGCCGAGGAGACATCGCTGATGTTGGTGGCGATCCGCTGGGAACCGGCGGCGACCTCGGCGATGCTGCGGCTCATCTCGCCGGTGGTGGCGGTCTGCTCCTCCACCGCCGAGGCGATGGTGGTCTGGAAGTCGTTGATCTGCGCGATGACCTCGGAGATGCGGTTGATGACCTCGACCGCGCCGCCGGTGTCCTGCTGGATGGCGTTGACCCGGGTGTGGATGTCCTCGGTGGCGCGGGCGGTCTCCTGGGCGAGGTCCTTGACCTCGCTGGCGACGACCGCGAAGCCCTTGCCGGCGTCCCCGGCCCGGGCAGCCTCGATGGTGGCGTTGAGGGCCAGCAGGTTGGTCTGCTCGGCGATCGAGGTGATCAGCTTGATGACGTTACCGATCTCGGCGGACGACTCGCCGAGCTGGCGGATGGTGTCGGTGGCGCGGGCGGCCTCGGTCACCGCGACCGCGGCAATCTGAACGGCCTCGCTGGTGTTGCGGGAGATCTCCCGGATGGAGAGGCCCATCTCCTCGGAACCGGCGGCGACGGTCTGCACGTTGCGCGAGATCTCGTCGGCCTCGGCGGAGGCCGAGCTGCTCTGCCGGTCGGTGTTGTCGACGGCGGCGGCGATCTCACCGGAGACGGCGGCCAGTTCGGTCGAGGCGGCGGCGAGGCTGTCGGCGTCGCCGGCGATGGTCCGCATCGAGTCGCGCAGCTTGTCGAGGGAGCGGTCCAGACCGGCGGCCATCACCCCGAACTCGTCACGGCTGGTGATCCCACTGCGCACGGTGAGGTCGCCCCGGTCGAGGGCGTCGATGACGAGGCCGAGCTTGCGGATCGGGCCGAGGATGGAGCGCACCATCGGGACGGCCATGCCGATCGTCAGCGCCAGGCCGATGCCGGCCACGATGATCGCGATGTTGCGGGTGCTGGCGACGGCCTCGGCCATCTCGGCCTTCTGTGCGGCGACCGCGGCCTCCACCTTCTCGTTGAGGGCGTCGAGCTCGTCGTCGGTCTTGTTGTTCCGCTCGGAGATCTCGTCGGTACGCTTGATCACGGCCTTCGGGTTCGCGACACCGGCCGTGACGAAGTCGGTGATGAACGTGTTGAAGTCGGTGAAGTCGGGCCGGTAGCCCTGGAACTCGGTGAACAGCGCGGGCGGCAGGCCGCAGGCCTCGACCTTGTCAGCGGCTTCGGTCGAGGACACGACGTCGTCGGCCACATCCTCGCTCACGTCATGACCGAGCGCGGACCGGTACGCGTCCACCTTCAATTCGCTCTGCCGGTTGTTGAGGTGGTTGATCGCGGCGAGGCAGGCCTCGAGGCTGCGCATCTCCTCGGCCTGGGTCCTCAATGTCGACTGGCTCGTCAACGTGATGGCCGCCAGGGCGCCGAGAGCCACGGCGCCCGTCGCGACGATGACCCCCAGCCGTTTGGCCGTGCCGATGTTCTGAACTCCGCGCATCTGCCCTCCTTAGCATCCGACGCCCCCACCATCGGACGTGTCGGGCATCACCTGAGGAAGGCCATGAACGCGGGACGGTCGGACGTTTCAGCGGTTCAGGCGACGGGTCCAGTCGGACGGGACGGCGCCTGCCGGGCCGGGCGCCGGCTGGTCGGCCGGGTGGCTGACGGGCGGCGCAAGCGGCGGGCCGGAGAGTCCCTGCTCGGTGGCGTAGTTCCAGAACCAGTCCTCGCCGGGCTCATAGCTCTGGATCACCGGATGTCCGGTCGCCTTCCAGTGCGCGGTGGCGTGCTGCGAGGGCGAGCTGTCGCAGCAGCCCACGTGCCCGCACCGGGCGCACCGGCGCAGGTGGAACCACCAGCCCGAGCTGTCGAGGCACTCGGCACAGCCGGGGCCGGAGGGCGGTACTTCGGTCTGGATCGGGTCGTCGCTGCTCACGCCGGAAAACTATCAATGCACCCGGTCGTACGCCTCCTGCGCCTCGCGGGCCGTGCCGATCTCGCCCTCGACCAGCTCGATCAGCTCGACGAGTTTGGCCGCGGCCCTGGCGCCGAACTCGGTGAGGCTGTACTCCACCCGCGGCGGGATGGTGGCCTGCACCTCGCGGCGGACCAGGCCGTCGCGCTCGAGCGCCTGCAACGTCTGGGCCAGCATCTTCTCGCTCACGCCGTCGACCCGGCGGCGCAGCGCGTTGAAGCGGAACGATCCCTCGTGCAGCGCGGCGAGCGCCAGTGCGCCCCACCGCCCGGTGACGTTCGCGAGAACGCCGCGCGAGGCGCAGTCCCGCGCGAACACGCTGGGGATCAGGTCGTCGTCCACGCGGCGAGAATACCAGCACTTACCCAAGGTTTGCGCTTTCGAAAAGTTAGTGCCATTCTTCTGGTCACCGCCAAAGAGCATCGGCTGTCGCGTACCGCTGGCAAGCCACGTACCACAAAAACCGGACGCGCCACCCCGAGGGGAACACGGACCCTAGAAAACCAA